>NZ_JBQTCJ010000133.1:0-371 GCF_052380005.1 Salinarimonas sp. NSM | reverse complement strand
TATACCCCGGCTCCCGACGCGGCGGGGCCTTCTCAGGAGGGTTCGGCCGGATCGGGCAGCTCTTTGAAGCGTCGCGTGTTTTTTCGGTTTGCGGCATCTCCGTCACGGGGCTGCGCTGCGGATCGGGGGGCTCGGGCGGCGCTTTTTGGTCTTTCGCGGGGTCGGCGGGAATATTCGTCGCGAACGCGGTTGACAGGGGGTTGGGGGATCGCTAGATAGCGCTCCTCACCGCGGCGGGGTCGCCCCGCTGCGCTCTCCTGGACAGCATGGCTGCGGGCACGCCGGTTTCGGCCGGTGCGCGGCGCGTGTTCCGGGAACGCTCTTTGACATTGTCGAGAAGGAAGAAGGAGAAGCGTGGGCGGCCTTTTCGT
>NZ_JBQTCJ010000132.1:0-548 GCF_052380005.1 Salinarimonas sp. NSM | reverse complement strand
ACGCTCTTTGACATTGTCGAGAAGGAAGAAGGAGAAGCGTGGGCGGCCTTTTCGTCCTTGCGGATCCGGGTTTGGACTTTGCGAGAGCGGGTTCTGGTTCGGATCGTGAGATGAGAGGCTAATGCTCGCGACTTTTTCTGAAGGTCACATCGGCCGTCCCCGCGAGGGGGTGGCCGGACATGTGACCCTCGTCTATTTCGCTGAGTAGTGAAGCCTTTGGATCACATCTCTTCAACGTGAGAGTTTGATCCTGGCTCAGAGCGAACGCTGGCGGCAGGCTTAACACATGCAAGTCGAACGCACCTTCGGGTGAGTGGCAGACGGGTGAGTAACGCGTGGGAACGTGCCCATCGGTTCGGAATAACCCAGGGAAACTTGGGCTAATACCGGATACGTGCGAGAGCAGAAAGATTTATCGCCGATGGATCGGCCCGCGTCCGATTAGCTAGTTGGTGAGGTAACGGCTCACCAAGGCGACGATCGGTAGCTGGTCTGAGAGGATGATCAGCCACACTGGGACTGAGACACGGCCCAGACTCCTACGGGAG
>NZ_JBQTCJ010000131.1:0-579 GCF_052380005.1 Salinarimonas sp. NSM | reverse complement strand
GCCGTCGCCCCGCGCGGCCGGATCGCCGCTCGAGGCGGCCTGCGCCTGCGGCGCGGCGCGCGGCGAGTCCGCGGTGTGGATGGCGACGATCTCGCCGGCGAGGCCGGTGCGGCGCACGGCGTCGACGATCAGCTTCTCGTCGGCCCGCAGCATCGCCGCCGCCCTGGCGTCGGCGGCCGTGATCTCCATGGCGACGCCGTCGGCGGTGAGCCTGAGCGCGATCGTCACGGTGCCGAGCGAGATCGGCTGGAGCTGGACGGTGAGCACCTTCACGGGCTTGGCCGAGAGGCTCGCCTGGGCGCCGGCTGCGGCGAGGTCGGGCGGGAAGGCGAGGCTCCCGCGGCCGGCGCCCTCGCCGCGGCCCTCGCCGAGGAGCGCGGTGGCGCTCTCGACGATCGCCGCGAGGTTCGCAGTGCCGAGCGCGGGCGGCAGGTGGGTCGCCTGCGAGACGACGGTCGCCTTGAGCGCCATGCCGACGCTCGGCTCCGGCTTCGTCGCCAGCGCGAGGCCGGCGCTCTCGGGAAACAGCGCGCGGCCGCGCGAGACGGACGGCTCGGCGCCGTCCGCCGTCGGCTCGGC
>NZ_JBQTCJ010000130.1:0-637 GCF_052380005.1 Salinarimonas sp. NSM | reverse complement strand
GAGTAGGGGAAGACGTGGAGATGGGTGAGCCCGCATTCGGCGACGAGGTCGAGGGAGCGGGAGAACATCGCCTCGGTCTCCGTGGGGAAGCCGGCGATCAGGTCCGCGCCGAGCGCGATCTCCGGGCGCAGCGTGCGCAGCCGCCCGCACAGGCGAATCACGTCGGCGCGGGAATGACGGCGCTTCATCCGCTTGAGGACGAGGTCGTCCCCCGCCTGGAGCGAGAGGTGGAGATGCGGCATCAGCCGCGGCTCGGTCGCGATGGCCTCGAGGAGATCGTCATCCACCTCGACGGAATCGAGGGAGGAGAGGCGCAGCCGTGAAAGGTCGGGGACGCCGGCGAGCAGCGCCTTCACGAGCGTGCCGAGGCGCGGCCCCCCTTCGAGATCGCCGCCCCAGCTGGTGAGGTCGACGCCGGTGAGGACGACCTCGCGGGCGCCGGCCGCGGCCTGCGCCCGCACGGTCTCGACGACGGTCGCGGCGGGAACGGAACGGGAGTTCCCGCGGCCGAAGGGAATGACGCAGAACGTGCAGCGGTGGTCGCACCCGGTCTGGACCTGGACGAAGGCGCGGGTGCGCCCGCGCGGCGGCGCGGCGTCCGGGTCGGGGGCGGCGCGGGCCGCCATCACGTCGGAGA
>NZ_JBQTCJ010000129.1:0-990 GCF_052380005.1 Salinarimonas sp. NSM | reverse complement strand
GAGGCGCGCCATCCGGGCGCCGGCGTCTCCAACGCCGCCGTCGCCGCGCGCGCGCCGGAGACGGTGGCGCCGGAAACCCGCGCGGCCGAGCCCTTCGCGGCGGAGCCTTTCGCTGCGGAGCCCTTCCCGACGGTCGCACCCGAGCGGGCGCCTGCTCCCATTCCCGCGCCGCCCATTCCTGCGCCGCCCTCGCCCCCGGCGGCGCGGCGCCCGGCTCCCGAGCCGATGGCCGCGCCGCAACCGTCCGCGGCCGCACCCTCCTCCGCGCCGCCGCGCCGCAGCCTGATGGATCTCGCGCGGGCGGCCGCGAGCGGTGCCCCGGTCCTGCCGCAGCGCTCGCGCGCCACGCCGACCATCCCGCCCGAGCCGCCGCCGCGCCGCGAGCCGCGCTTCGACCAGGAGCCGAATCTCGGGCAGGAACCAGGCTTCGGGCAGGAACCGGGCTTCGACGAGGAGCCGGGCTTCGGGCAGGAGCCTAATTTCGGGCAGGAGCCGGGCTTCGAGCCGCGGGCGGACGCGCCCAGGATCGTCACCGACGACGCGCCCGCGCCCGATGTCCCGCCCGCACCGCAGGGCGCGCCGGATTCGACGCCCGCCGAGCGTGCCTCGCGCCTCGCGGCCGCGGCGCCGGAGGATGCGGCGGTGCTCTCCGACATGGCCCGCCAGCTCGAGGAGGCCTTGAAGCGGCCGCTGCCGCCGAGCGCGCAGCCGCGCCGCCCGGCCGGACCGGACGCCGGTCCGATCTCGCCCCCGCCCCGTCCGGCCCCGAAGCCGGCGCCGGCCCGCGAGGCCGGTGCCGAGTTCGACTTCGCGAGCCTGCTGCGTCGCCCCGCGGGTGAGCGGGGCCCGACTCCGACTCCGACTCCGACTCCGACGCCGGCACCTGCGCCCGTGCCCACCCCTTCGCCCGCCGCGCCTTCACCGGACCGTACGGCGGCCGAGCGCGCCGCCGCGAGCGCCGCGCTCGCCGGCTTCGGCGCAGACGAGCCC
>NZ_JBQTCJ010000128.1:0-1127 GCF_052380005.1 Salinarimonas sp. NSM | reverse complement strand
ATGGCCAAGGCGAAATTCGAGCGTACCAAGCCGCACTGCAACATCGGGACGATCGGTCACGTCGACCACGGCAAGACGTCGCTGACGGCGGCGATCACGAAGGTGCTGGCGGAGACGGGCGGCGCGACGTACACGGCGTACGACGCGATCGACAAGGCTCCGGAGGAGAAGGCGCGCGGGATCACGATCTCGACGGCGCACGTGGAGTACGAGACGGCGAACCGGCACTACGCGCACGTCGACTGCCCCGGCCACGCGGACTACGTGAAGAACATGATCACGGGCGCGGCGCAGATGGACGGGGCGATCCTGGTCGTGTCGGCGGCGGACGGCCCGATGCCGCAGACGCGCGAGCACATCCTGCTGGCGCGCCAGGTGGGCGTCCCGGCGCTGGTCGTGTTCATGAACAAGGTCGACATGGTCGACGACGAGGAGCTGCTGGAGCTCGTCGAGCTCGAGATCCGCGAGCTGCTGTCGAAGTACAGCTTCCCGGGCGACGACATCCCGATCACGAAGGGCTCGGCGCTGATGGCGCTCGAGGACAAGAACCCGGCGATCGGCAAGGAGGCTGTCCTCAAGCTGATGGCGTCGGTCGACGAGTACATCCCGACGCCGGAGCGCCCGATCGACCAGCCGTTCCTGATGCCGATCGAGGACGTGTTCTCGATCTCGGGCCGCGGCACGGTGGTGACGGGTCGCGTCGAGCGCGGCGTGGTGAAGGTGGGCGAGGAAGTCGAGATCGTCGGCATCCGCGACACCGTCAAGACGACGGTCACGGGCGTGGAGATGTTCCGCAAGCTGCTCGACCAGGGCCAGGCGGGTGACAACGTCGGCGTGCTTCTGCGCGGCACCAAGCGCGAGGACGTGGAGCGCGGCCAGGTCGTGTGCAAGCCGGGCTCGGTGAAGCCGCACAAGAAGTTCAAGGCCGAGGCGTACATCCTCACCAAGGAGGAGGGCGGCCGCCACACGCCGTTCTTCAACAACTACCGCCCGCAGTTCTACTTCCGCACGACGGACGTGACCGGCATGGTCAAGCTGCCCGAGGGCACCGAGATGGTGATGCCGGGCGACAACGTCGCGATGGAGGTCGAGCTGATCGTGCCGATCGCCATGGAGGAGAAGCTGCG
>NZ_JBQTCJ010000127.1:0-1176 GCF_052380005.1 Salinarimonas sp. NSM | reverse complement strand
ATGGCAAAGCAAAAGTTTGAACGCAATAAACCGCATGTGAACATCGGGACGATCGGGCATGTTGACCACGGCAAGACCACGCTGACGGCAGCGATCACCAAGTATTTCGGCGATTTCCGCGCCTATGACCAGATTGATGGTGCGCCGGAAGAGAAAGCGCGCGGGATCACGATTTCGACCGCGCATGTGGAATATGAAACCGAGACGCGCCATTATGCGCATGTCGATTGCCCCGGCCACGCGGACTATGTGAAAAACATGATCACCGGTGCTGCGCAGATGGACGGCGCCATTCTGGTGGTGAACGCCGCTGACGGCCCCATGCCGCAAACGCGCGAACACATCCTGCTGGGCCGTCAGGTCGGCATTCCGTTCATGGTTGTTTACATGAACAAGGTCGATCAGGTCGATGATGAGGAATTGCTGGAACTGGTGGAAATGGAAATCCGCGAGTTGCTGACCTCCTACGACTATCCCGGCGATGATATTCCCATCATCAAAGGTTCGGCGCTGGCCGCGATGGAAGGCCGTGATCCCGAGATTGGCGAGAATTCGATCCGTGAATTGCTGGCCGCTGTGGACAGCTACATCCCCACGCCCGAGCGCGCGGTGGACCAGCCCTTCCTGATGCCTATCGAGGACGTGTTCTCGATTTCGGGTCGCGGCACAGTTGTGACCGGCCGTGTGGAACGTGGTGTGATCAATGTTGGCGACAGCATCGAAATCGTGGGGATCCGCGACACCAAGACCACGACCTGCACAGGTGTGGAAATGTTCCGCAAGCTGCTGGATCGCGGGGAAGCGGGCGACAATATCGGTGCGCTGCTGCGCGGTATTGGCCGCGAGGATGTGGAGCGTGGTCAGGTTCTGTGCAAACCGAAATCGGTTCAGCCGCACACCAAGTTCGAAGCAGAAGCCTATATCCTGACCAAGGAAGAAGGCGGCCGCCACACCCCGTTTTTTGCGAATTACCGTCCGCAATTCTACTTCCGCACCACCGATGTGACCGGCATGGTCCAGCTGCCTGAAGGCACTGAAATGGTGATGCCGGGCGACAACCTGAAATTCGTTGTCGAACTGATCGCCCCCATCGCGATGGAAGAAAAACTGCGCTTCGCCATCCGCGAAGGCGGCCGCACCGTCGGCGCTGGCGTCGTGGCAAAAATCATCGAGTAA
>NZ_JBQTCJ010000126.1:0-1249 GCF_052380005.1 Salinarimonas sp. NSM | reverse complement strand
AGGATTCCTCTGCGAAACGGCGTTGTCCGCCGCCGTCGGCTCTCGGGAGGCGTTTTTTCGAGCGCCGGTGTTTGCGGACGGTCCCGCGCCGGCACCGCGCGCGATGCGCTGCTCCGGTTCGGAGGGCTTCGGACACCCGTGTGGACGTCCGACGCGGTGTCGCGGCCGGCGCTCATGCGCTCGCCGGCGCCTCTCGACGCTGTTCTCGGCGCTCGATCAGACGCAAGGCGCGTTTGAGGTTGTAGACCGTCACCGCCGCGACGGCGTCCGCGCTCACCGTGCCGAGACGATGACATCGGGCGCGTGCCTGGCCGTAGAGGCGCTTCACTACGCTGAAGACGCTTTCGACCGGGGCCCGGCGGCGGGAGATCAGCTCATTGTGACGCTCCTTCCAACGCGGCAGCTCCTGACCGTTGCTGGTGCGTCGGTGCATGATCCGTGGCTTGATGCCGGCCGCGGCGAGGCGCTCGCGGCGTGCTTTCTGCGTGTAGCCGCGATCGCCGTAGACCGCCCGCTCGTCGCCGCAGATCAGCGCGTCGGCGGCCTCGCTGTCCGACACGCAATTGGGCGTCACCACGATCCGGCGCACCAGGAGCGACTTCTCGTCGACGCCGATCGACTGCTTGTAGCCGAAATAGCTCTTGTTGTTCTTGCGCGTGAAGGTCGCGTCCGGAGAGTGCGGGCTGCGCGCCTGCGCACCACCCTTCTCGAAGGACGGCTTGCGGTGGGCGGCCTCGGTCAGCGTCGCGTCGATCAGCGTGCCCTTCTTGACGATCAGTCCCTTCGCCTCGAGCTGCGTGTTGATCGCCTCGAAGCAGGCCTCCAGAAGCCCCGCCCGCGCCGCGTCGTGGCGGAAGCGCAGAATCGTGGTCTCGTCGGGCGTGCGCTCGTCGAGGCCGAAGCCGCAGAAACGGCGGAACGACAGCCTGTCGAGCAGCGCCGCCTCCAGCTGCGGATCGGACAGCGCGTAGAGCGACTGCAGATAGAGCGCTTTCAGCATCGCCAGCGCCGCGAAGGGCGGACGACCCGTCTGCCCTTTCCGCAGCTCCCGCGCTCGCGCCTCCAGCGGCGCCCAATCGATCAGAGCATCGATCGCCTCCAGCGGCTTGTTGGAACCCAGGCGAGGACCGGTGAAGTGATCGGCGAAACTCATCTGAGACGGCGCCATGACGAATCTCCGAAAATCGACCCGACGTCAGTGAATCACAACGGCAAGCCAGAACAAGGCGGAGTTTCGCAGAGGAATCCT
>NZ_JBQTCJ010000125.1:0-1316 GCF_052380005.1 Salinarimonas sp. NSM | reverse complement strand
TGTTCGGACCGGATATATCCCTGACGGAATGGACCGGTTGAGTGGTTGACAGTTCTGTTCGGTCGGCAGGGGGACCTGCCGATGGCCTGGAACGAGAGCTGTGTGATGGAGCAACGGATGCGGTTCGCGCTTTTGTGCGATCGTGACGATCAGACGATGGTCGAGCTGTGCGAGATGTTCGGGATCAGCCGGCAGACTGGGTACGAGTGGCGCCGGCGCTATCGCGAGGAAGGTCCGGCGGGTCTGATGGATCGCCCACGCGGTCCGCATCGTCACGGCCGATCGACGCCGGATGCGGTGGCGGAGTCGATCGTCGCGCTGCGTCTGGCGCGTCCGAGCTGGGGGCCGCGCAAGATCGTGGCGAAGCTCGCGGCTCAAACGCCGGAGGTGACCTGGCCCGCGCCCTCGACGGCGGGGGAGATCTTGAAGCGTGCAGGGCTGGTGACGAGCCGCAGGCCACCGCGACGGGCGCCGCCGCGCCTGGGCGAGCTGACGCGACCGCAGCATGCCAACCACGTCTGGTGCGCCGACCACAAGGGCTGGGTCCGGCTGGCAGATCGGGGCCGGCTCGAGCCGTTGACGGTGACCGACGGCTTCAGCCGCTTTCTCGTGGTGCTGGGCGCGACGGCCTCGACCAGCAAGGAGGAAGCCATTCCCTTGTTCGAGATCGCCTTCCGGGAGCACGGGCTGCCGGAGACGATCCGAACGGACAACGGCGCGCCCTTCGCTTCCAGCGGGATCACGGGCCTCACCGAGCTCGGGGTCTGGTGGGCCAAGCTCGGCATCCGCCACGAACGCATCGACCGGGGCAGCCCGCAGCAGAACGGCGGGCACGAGCGCTTCCACAGGACGCTCTCGCGTGAGGCGATGACGCCGCCGTGCGCCGATCGTGCGACCCAGCAGGCGCGCTTCGACGCGTTTCGCCACGACTACAATCACGAGCGGCCTCACGAGGCGCTGGGCCAGAAGCCGCCGGCAGCGTTCTACGAGCCCGCCCCACGGCTGCTCCCCGACCGCCTGCCGGAGCCGGCCTATGCGCCCGAGGCGGCGGTCCGAAAGGTACGCCAGGCGGGCGAGATCAAGTGGGCCGGGAGCCTCGTCTTCGTGAGCGGTGCTCTCGTCGGCGAGCCGGTCGCGATCGAGGAGACCGACACCGGCGACTGGCTCGTCCGCTTCTTCGACCTGAAAATCGGGATCATCGACCGCAAGACCAGAAAGCTGCGACGCCCGGTCCCCCGGCCGGGGGACCGGGCGTCGCAAAACACTCAAACCCAACCCTGATCTGTCAACCATTCATCCGGTCAGATCTGTCAACC
>NZ_JBQTCJ010000124.1:0-1356 GCF_052380005.1 Salinarimonas sp. NSM | reverse complement strand
TGGCGAAGGCGCGCGCCCGCGCCGCCGATCTCGCCCACGGCCAGCGCACGCCGCTCCAGGCGCTCGAGGGCGCCGACGCGCGCCTGCGCGCGCGGGGCGACGACCCGCTCGCCGACGATGTCGCGGCGGTCGTCTCCGCCATGAGCCGCCACGTCGAGCGCGAGCTCGCCCGCGCGCGCCTCGCCGGGCGCTCGGCGGCGGCCCGCGCGGCGCTGCGGCCGATCGCGGAGCGGGTCGTCGCCGTGGTGCGCCGAACGCCCGATGGCATGGCCAGGTCCTTCGATGTCGCGATTCCCGAGACGCTCGCCGCCCGCATCGACCCCGACGACCTCACCGAGGCGCTCGGCAACCTCGTGGAGAACGCCGCCCGACATGCCCGCGCCGTCGTGCGCCTCGCTGCGGAGCGGGAGACGGGGCGCGTCCGCGTTCGGGTGAGCGACGACGGGCCTGGCATCCCGCAGGACGCGCTCGACGCGGTCCTCGTCCGTGGCGGACGCCTCGACGCGCGGGGCTCCGGCGCGGGCCTCGGCCTCGCCATCGTCCAGGAGATCGCCGATGCCTGGGGCGGCACGCTTTCCTGCGAGACGGGGCCGGAGGGCTTTCGCGCGACGCTCGATCTTCCCGTCGCCGGTTGAGCCGTCTCACCGCCCTCGTGCCGGCGCGGCGTCGCGCCCCGGGTCGAGCACCGCGTGGGCGGCGAGCGCCAGCGCCGCGATGGCGCACAGCGGTGCGAGCAGCAGGCGCGGCGCCTCGATCAGGAAGGGGCGGTACTCGTGGATCATCG
This sequence comes from Salinarimonas sp. NSM, assembly GCF_052380005.1. Lineage (NCBI taxonomy): Bacteria > Pseudomonadati > Pseudomonadota > Alphaproteobacteria > Hyphomicrobiales > Salinarimonadaceae > Salinarimonas > Salinarimonas sp. NSM. The sequence goes on along the minus strand of NZ_JBQTCJ010000124.1, from coordinate 572 downwards.
CCCCCCATTCCGGCCGGCCCGTGTCCGCGGCGAGCCCGAGGAAGCCGAGCGCCGCGACGAGCGTCACCGCGCGTGCCGCGTCCGCGCCGGCGAGCGCGCCCACGGGTCCCGCCAGCGCCGGGACGAGGTGGCGGGCGAGCGCGCGGGGGCGATCGAGCCCCAGCGCTTCCGCCGCGCGCCAGTAGGGCTCGGCGACAAGGCGCTCCAGCAGCGCCGCCACCGTGATGGCGTAGGGCGCCCAGGCGCTCGCCGCGAGCGCGAGCCCCGCGGTCGCCGGTCCCGCGCCCATCAGGGCCGCGAGCACGAGGGCGACGACGAGGGTCGGCGCCGCGAGCGCGACCTCTGCGACGCGCCGCACGGCGAGGACCAGCGGCGCGGGGCCGAGCGCGATGGCGCTTCCCGCGGCGACGCCGAGCCCGAGCGTCGCGAGGAGCCCGATCGCAAGCGCCACGAGCGAGGGCGCCGCACCGGCGGCGAGCCGCGCGAGGAGGTCGCGCCCCAGATGATCCGTCCCCAGCGGATGCGCGGGGGAGGGGCCGGCGAGCGTCCGCGCGAGATCGATGGCGTGCGGG
>NZ_JBQTCJ010000123.1:0-1462 GCF_052380005.1 Salinarimonas sp. NSM | reverse complement strand
ACTGTCAACCACTCAACCGGTCCATTCCGTCAGGGATATATCCGGTCCGAACAGAAGCGCGGACTCCTCCCCTCCGGGGAGGATCCTGGGTCGCGGATGGCGCGGGCGGTGGAGGAAGGTCGCGCTTGCCCCGCGCCATCCCGTCGGTGTCAATGGTGCGCGGCGGCGCGCGACGGGACGGCGGGGAGCGATGGCGAGGGCGCGATCATGAGCGGGGGCCTGCGCCCGCGGCTGCCGGGGGAGTTCTGGAAGCGCATGCGGCTCGCCGTGCGCGAGCCCTCGACGCTCGCGATTCGCTTCGTGCTCGCCGGCATCGCCACGGCGATCGCGGTCGGCCTGCTGGAGCTCGCGGCACTGACGACCGGCACGCCCTATTGGCAGGTGCCCTTCGTCACCTCGATCGCGCTCGTCATCGGCCTGCCCTACGCGGAGGCCTCGACGCGCCGCGCGCTGATCGGCGGGCACGTCGTCGCGGCACTCGTGGGCTACGCCGTGCTCTACACGGTCGGGCCATCGATCTATGCGGCGGCGCTCGCCTCCGGGCTCGCGGTGACCGCGATGCTCGCGACCCGCACCATGCATCCCCCCGCCGCCGTCAACCCGTTCCTGGTGGTCAACGAGGGCCTCGGGCTCGGCTTCCTCGTCGGCACGATCGTCCCCGGCGCCATCCTGCTCGCGGTCTTCGCCTTCGTCTGGAACGAGGTGATCACGGCGCGCTGGACGAAGGGCCGGTGAGCCTCGCTTCGACGCTCACCCGGCCGCCCGCAGCGCATCCTCCGCCGCGATGAACGCCGCCACCTCCGGCGTCATCGCCGGCGAGGCCGTCTCCGGCACGCCCACCTCGGCGAAGAGCCGCGGGACCGGCACGAAGGCCTTCTCGCGCCGGTCGTAGAGGCCCGCGCGCACCAGCGCGATGGCCGCCAGGATCTCCGCCCCGTCGCGCCCGCGGGTGACGACCCGGTGCTCGACGACCACCCACGCCTCCGACCAGGCGACGATGCGCGTCTCCAGCCGGAAGCGCCGCCAGAGCCGCAGCTCGCGCCGGAAGCGGATCTTGCCGGCCGACACGATGGGCACCCAGCCGTGCCGTCGGATCGCCGTCCACAGGCCGGTGCGGATCATCAGGTCGACGCGGCCGAGATCCATCAGCGTCCAGTAGCGGCCGTTGTTCATGTGGAGCGAGACGTCGAGGTCGTGCGGCATCACCCGGAAGGAGAGGCGCGAGGCCTCGGCGATCGGGTGCAGTCGCGGGCCGCGCAGGGCGGCGAGGACGACGGCGAGGAGGCGCAGCCAGAGGTTCATCGGGTTCGAAGAGGGAGCTCGGCTTGGGGCGGGAACGGGAGCGGGCGGGGGGGGCCCCCCGCCCCCCCCCCCCGCGGGAACACCCAACCCGGCCCCCCCCCCCCCCGCGCGCCGCGCCAAACCGCAGGCCGCCCCCCCCCCGCGGGCGCGCGCGGCGTAC
>NZ_JBQTCJ010000122.1:0-1850 GCF_052380005.1 Salinarimonas sp. NSM | reverse complement strand
GCGACGATGCCGCGGGCGTCGAGGCCGGCTGCGGCGTACATCTTGGCGGGCTTGTCCTGGTCGATGAAGACGTCGGGGAGCACCATCGGGCGGACCTTGAGGCCCTTGTCGAGGAGGCCCGCGTCGGCGAGCGCGTGCAGCACGAAGGAGCCGAAGCCGCCGATCGAGCCCTCCTCGATCGTGATCAGCACCTCGTGCGCGCGGGCGAGCCGCGTCACGAGGTCGAGGTCCAGCGGCTTGGCGAAGCGCGCGTCCGCGACCGTGGTCGAGAGCCCGCGCGCGTCGAGCTCCTCGGCGGCGGCGAGCGCCTCGGCGAGACGGGTACCGAGCGAGAGGATCGCGACGCGCGAGCCCTCCTTGACCACGCGACCGCGGCCGATCTCGAGGGGCACGCCGCGCTCGGGCATCTCGACGCCGACCCCCTCGCCGCGCGGGTAGCGCAGCGCGATGGGCCCCGCGTCGTGCGCGGCCGCGGTCGCGACCATGTGCACCAGCTCGGCCTCGTCGGCGGCGGCCATGATCGTCATGTTGGGCAGGCAGCCGAGATAGGCGACGTCGAAGGAGCCCGCATGCGTCGGCCCGTCGGCGCCGACCAGCCCGGCCCGGTCCATGACGAAGCGCACGGGCAGGTTCTGGATCGCCACGTCGTGGACGATCTGGTCGTAGGCGCGCTGCAGGAAGGTGGAGTAGATCGCGCAGAACGGCTTGTAGCCCTCCGTCGCCATGCCCGCCGCGAAGGTGACCGCGTGCTGCTCGGCGATGCCGACGTCGAAGGTGCGCGCCGGGTGCGCCTTGCCGAAGAGGTCGATGCCCGTGCCCGAGGGCATCGCCGCGGTGATGGCGACGATGCGGTCGTCCGCCTCCGCCTCCCGGATCAGCGATTGCCCGAACACCTTGGTGTAGGCCGGCGCGTTGGCCTTGGGCTTGGCCTGCGCGCCGGTGACGACGTCGAAGCTCACCACGCCGTGGTACTTGTCCGAGGAGGCCTCGGCGGGCGCGTAGCCCTTGCCCTTCTGGGTGACGACGTGGACGAGGATCGGCCCGCCCTTGGTGTCGCGCACGTTCCGCAGCACCGGGAGCAGGTGGTCGAGGTTGTGCCCGTCGATCGGGCCGACGTAGTAGAAGCCCATCTCCTCGAACATCGTCCCGCCGGTCCAGAACCCGCGGGCGTACTCCTCCGCCCGCGCCGCCTTCTCGGAGAGGCCCTTGGGCAGCTTGCGGGTGAGCTGCTTGGCCGTCTCGCGCAAGGAGCGGTAGGTGCGGCCCGAGACCAGCCGGGCGAGGTAGGCCGACATCGCGCCCACCGGGGGCGCAATCGACATGTCGTTGTCGTTGAGGATGACGACGAGGCGCGAGTGCATCGCGCCGGCGTTGTTCATCGCCTCCCAGGCCATGCCCGCCGACATCGCCCCGTCGCCGATCACGGCCACCACGTTGTTGTCGCCCCCCGCGAGGTCGCGCGCCACCGCCATGCCGAGCCCCGCCGAGATCGAGGTCGAGGAATGCGCCGCGCCGAACGGGTCGTAGGGGCTCTCCGCGCGCTTGGTGAAGCCCGACAGCCCGCCGCCCTGGCGCAGCGTGCGGATGCGGTCGCGCCGCCCGGTCAGGATCTTGTGCGGGTAGGCCTGGTGCCCGACGTCCCAGATCAGCCGGTCGCGCGGCGTGTCGAACACCGCGTGCAGCGCCACCGTCAGCTCCACCACCCCAAGCCCCGCCCCCAGATGCCCGCCCGTCACCGACACCGCGTCGATCGTCTCCGCCCGAAGCTCGTCCGCCACGCGGCGAAGCTCGGCGTCGGACAGGCCCCGAAGGTCGGAGGCATCGCGGATCGTGTCGAGGAGGGGGGTGTC
>NZ_JBQTCJ010000121.1:0-1890 GCF_052380005.1 Salinarimonas sp. NSM | reverse complement strand
TGATTGGCCGAATCCTCGCTCACATCACCAACGTGATGACCATCATCGGCGGTCTTGCGATTGCCCTGATGATGTTTCACATCACCGCGGATGTGGCGGGGCGGTATATTTTTAACTCCCCGATTCCCGGCACCATCACCATCGTGTCCTACTACTACATGGTGATTGCTGCGTTCATTCCTCTGGCCTTCGCCGAGCAGAAAGACGCTCACATCTCTGTTGAGGTGATCACCGAGCGCCTGCCGGAGTGGATCCAGAACAACATTCAGCGCTTGTCTCTGCTGTGCTCCGGTGTCGTGTTCACCATGCTCGCATGGCGTTCCTTCGAGGAAGCCGGCCGCAAGTACGCCATGGGTGCGTCCGTGGTGCAGGGCAACTCGGACATCTCCATCTGGATCACCTACTACGTGCTGCCCCTGGGCTGCGCGATGATGGTGCTGGTAGTGGCCTACAAGTTCCTGGTCAGCATTTTTGGCCTCGAGAGCAGTCTGGACCGTGAGCGGGCCAAGGCTGACGAGCTGCCGCCGGAAGTCTGATACCGCCCGCCAACCGACAACTGAGAGACAACAAGAATGAGTGACGTCCAGATTGGCCTGACGGGCCTAGGTCTACTGATTTTCCTGATTGCCTTCCGGATTCCCATCGGCGTGTCGCTGATCGGTGTATCTTTCGGCGGGCTCTGGTACCTGATGGGCTGGAACGTGGCCTGGGGTTCCCTGGGGATCATCCCCTACCAGTTCGCTGCAAACTGGGTGCTGAGTTCCGTGCCCATGTTCCTGCTGCTGGGGTTTGTCTGCTACCACACCCAGCTCACTCAGGGCATGTTCCGGGCGGCACGGATGTGGTTATCCGGGGTGCCCGGGGGTCTGGCCATTGCTGCGGTGTTCGGCTCCGCCGGCTTTGCTGCGGTGTCCGGTTCGTCCGTGGCCTGCTCTGCGGCCATGGGCCGGATTGCCGTACCGGAAATGATCAAGCACAAGTACCACCCTGAACTGGCTACCGGCACCGTCGCGGTTGCCGGCACCATCGGCGCCCTGATTCCGCCGTCCATCATCATGATCCTGTACGGCATCATCGCCCAGCAGTCCATCACGGGGCTGTTCCTGGGGGGCATCAGCGCCGGTATCCTGACCGCCATTGGTTACATCGTGGTGATCCTGGTCCGGGTGAAGCTGAACCCGTCTCTGGCGCCGGACACCAAGGAAGAGATTCCGCTGTCCGAGAAGTTCAAGGCGCTGAAAGACACCTGGCCGGTGATCCTGATCATGTTCGGTATCTTTGGTGGCCTGTTCGGCGGTGTCTTCACGCCGACCGAAGCCGGTGCCGTAGGCGCCTTCCTGTCCCTGATCGTGGCAGGCATCAAAGGCAGCCTGACCTGGGAGCGGTTCAAGAACGCCATCGTGGAAACCCTGCTGACCACCGGCGCGCTGATCATCATCGCGGTGGGTGCCAGCCTGCTGACCCGCTTCCTGGCCCTGTCCGGTGCCGGCGACTATCTGTCCTCCGCCATCATCGGTATGGACGCCAGTGTGGTCTTTATCCTGATCGCCATCGTGCTGATCTACGTGCTGCTGGGTATGTTCCTGGAGCCGATTGGCGCCATGCTGCTGACCCTGCCGATCGTGCTGCCGATTATCGACAGCACCGGCCTGAGCCTGCTGTGGTTCGGTATTGTACTGACCAAACTGCTGGAAATCGGCATGATCACGCCACCCATAGGCATGAACGTGTTCGTGATCAAGAGCGTGGTAGGCAAACTGGCCTCAACCACGGCGGTGTTCCGGGGTATCTTCTGGTTCCTGATCATGGACTTCTTCGTGCTGTTCCTGCTGATCGCCTTCCCGGCCATCGTGCTGTTCCTGCCTGAGACCTTCCGTTAGCGGGGCTCTG
>NZ_JBQTCJ010000120.1:0-2114 GCF_052380005.1 Salinarimonas sp. NSM | reverse complement strand
ACGCCTTCGTGGCTGGCCTTATGCGCCAGCCACGGGCCATTGGTGGCATCGCCAATCACATACAGCCCCTCAACCCCTGTGCGGCAATAGTCATCTGTCACGACAAAGGACCGGTCAATCTTTGCGCCCAGCTTTTCCAGCCCCAACCCTTCGGTATTGGCCACGATCCCCACTGCAGAAATCACTGTGTCGAATTCGTGCGTTTCAACCTTGCCGCGACGTTCGATATGGGCTGTGACCTTGCCCTTCGCACGGTCCAGTTTCTTGACCATGGCCTTGGTCATAATGGTCATGCCCTGCTTTTCGAACTGTTTTTGCGCGAAGGCACTGATCTCGGCATCTTCAACAGGCAAAATACGTTCCATCACTTCAACGACAGTCACATCCGCGCCTAGCGTGTTGAAGAAACTGGCAAATTCTATCCCGATGGCCCCGGACCCGATAACCAGCAGTTTCTTTGGCATGCGCTTGGGCTGCAATGCGTGCCTGTAGGTCCACACCAGATCGCCGTCCGCTTCCAGTCCGGGCAGTTCGCGCGCCCGCGCGCCCGTGGCCAGAATGATATTTGCAGCCGCAAGTTCCTCGGTGCCCTTGTCGGTCTTTACGCTGACCTTGCCTTTGGCCGGCAGGGTCGCTTCGCCCATCACCACAGTGATCTTGTTCTTCTTCATCAGATGGCCAATGCCGCCCGACAATTGCCCGGCCACCTTGCGGGATCGTTTGACCACCGCATCCAGATCGAACCCGATTTTTTCAGCGGTCAGGCCGAATTCCTTGGCGCGGTGCATCAGATGGAACACTTCGGCGGACCGCAACAAGGCCTTGGTCGGGATACAGCCCCAGTTCAGGCAGATGCCGCCCAAATTCTCGCGTTCGACGATTGCCACGGATTTGCCCAGTTGTGCAGCGCGAATGGCTGCAACATAGCCCCCCGGCCCTGCACCGATTACGACAAGGTCAAACGATCTGGCGGCCATATGGTTTCCCCTTCTGCACGCGTATCTGAAAGTAGTTTGCCATTAAACTATTTACGACCCCACCGCAACGCGCAAGACGAAACCCTGCCATGCATTCCCGGCATACCGTGCTCATGCGGCGCTTTTCAGTTGCGTCAGCGCGTCCATATATCCACCGCGCGCCAGAAAGGCGCGTTCCGGTGCCGTGCTGGTCCGCCCCAAGGCATCATTGCGATAGGGAAAGCGCCCGAATTCGCGGATGACGGCGCGGTGCGCGCGGGCATGAAGCAAATTGTCCGCCCCGGTTTGCGGCATGCGCAACAAGAACATGCGCACACACCGGTCCTGATCCATCTGGCTTTCGGAATGCATCAGCGGCAAATAGAAAAACTGGCGCGCAGGTTCGTCAATCTGGCAATCAAACCCAAGATGGCACGCGCGCGCCGCAATTCGCCGCGCCAGTTCATCGGTTGCGAAGGCGCGCGCATCATTGCGGAACATGTTGCGCGGGAACTGGTCCGTGACAATCAGGAATGCCAAGGCCCCGCGCGGGCATGACGCCCAGTTCAGCAGGCGCCCGTCACGCGCCTTCTCCCACAGCGCCATGAATCGGTCGCGGATTTCGTCGTCCAGTGCATCGCTTTGCGCATACCATTTTGCGGGGCCGACATCTTCCAACCAGAACGAAATTACATCATCAACGCTGGACATGATCTTTTTCCTTATGCTGCCTGCCCCAACCGTGCCAGCCACCCTGCCATCAGGCAAGTCATTTACCCGTCATTGTGGTGAAAACAGCGGTATCTTGCGGTTTTACAACAGGCTTAGGGCATCAGGGCGTGGTGTCGTGTTCGGCATTTTCGGTCATTTCGGTATATACCGCCTCAACCGTGGCCGCCGACACAACCGGCGACACTGGCGCGAACGGGCCGGTCTGGTCTACAGGGGTTGCCGCGCGCTGGGTCATGCGCCACATCGCATACAGGGCCAATGCCAATGTCAGGATAATGATAAACAGGAAAAAGCCTGATGGCCCCATCACCCCCATCAACCACCCGATGCATAGCGGCCCCACAATGGCGCCCCCCCCGGTGGCAAACAGCCACCCCCCCGCTGCGGGGGCCCTCTGGGGCGGTTCGAGGTAATGAGTGGTTTAGG
>NZ_JBQTCJ010000119.1:0-2201 GCF_052380005.1 Salinarimonas sp. NSM | reverse complement strand
GCCGCCCTCGCGGCTGCGCTCGCCGACGTCGTCGAGCGCCGCGCCGAACAGCGCGCCGAGCCCGGCACGGCCGCGTCCCTCGGCATCGCCCTTGCCGTCGACGCCGCCATTGCCGGCGGCACGCTCGCCGCCGCGCGGCTGCACGAGGGCGGAGAGATCGGCTGGGATCATCGGCGTGCCTCCGTCAGCAGGACATCGATGGCGGCGAGCGCCGACTCGGCGCGGCGCATGGCGGGGGTCGGCTCGGGGGGCGTGAAGGCGGGGACTTCCGGTGCGGCTTCGGCCGGGAGATCGGCCGGGAGATCGGCGACGGGCGTCTCCGCCGTCGGGGTTTCGGCGTCCACCACCTCCGCGGCGACCTCCGTCGGCGCCTCCTCGTCCTCGATCACCACCGGCTCGCCGATGCGGATCGCGAGATCGATCACCGTCTCGAGCAGGGCCACGTCGGCGGGGGGCAGGCGGGCGGGGTCGATGTCCGCGAGGGTCTCGGCGGCGAGCGCGAAGCGATCCGTCGTCACCTGCGAGGCGGCCGCGTAGAAGGTCGCGCGCCATTCCTCGTCGGAATCGCCCGCGGCGAGCCCGTGCGCCAGCGTCGCCGCGCGCCGCGCGACCTCGGGCCTTCCGTGGACGAGGGAGTGGCGGGCGAAGAACAGGTAGAGGTCGCGCCGGCTCTCGCCGTCGAAGCGCTCGAGCATCGCCTCGAGCCGCGTGAAGCGCTCGAGATCGCCGTGGAAGTCGAGCGCGGTCAGCAGCGTGGCGAAGCGCTGGCGGAAGTTGCCGGCGTAGATCGAATGACGGAAACGGCGCAGGTACTGGATCGCCAGGAACTCGAGCCGCTCCACCTCCCCGCTCTGGCCGGCGACGAAGACCTCGCGGCGCAGCGCCGCCTCCTCGATCAGCGTCCCGGGCGCGAGCAGCCGCGCCACCGCCAGGAGCCGCATCGCCTCCGCCGGGTCCTCGCGCACCGCGAGCGCCGACTGCGCCAGCGCGAGCTGCCCGCCGAGCATCCCGCCGATCGCGAGCGGATCGGCCTCGCGCCAGGCCTCCCGCGCCTCCGCCTCGCGCCCCTGCAGGAAGGCGAGCGCGCCCTGGGCGAGGCTGCGCGGCGCGCCGAACTCCGCGCCCGAGGCGAGGATCGCGGCGAGGCTCTGCGGCGGGCCGCCGCCCAGGACGAAAGCGATCGCGGCATGGGCGTTGCGCGCGTCCGCCCAGGCTGACGGCGGCGCCGCGTCCAGGCCGCGGGCGATGTGGCCGATGAGCGCCCTCTGCGCCCGATGCGCCTCGACGTCGCCCTGCGCCACACGCTCCTGGAGCGCCTGGAGCGTGCGCACGAGGGCGTAGGGCTCGGGCACGTCGTTCGCGACGTCGGTCGAAACGGCGACGGGGGCCGCGGGGGGCGTGGCCTGCGCCGCCGCCGCGCCGGCGGCGGCGAGCAGGCAGGCGAGGGCGAGCGGGAGGACGTGACGGCTCACGAGCGCGCCTCCCGCAGCAGGATCTCGATGCGGCGGTTCTCGTCGGCGTAGGGATCGTCCGCGACCTTCAGCATACGGTCGGCGTGGCCCTCGACCCGGAGGATCCGCTCCTCCGCGAAGCCGCCGCGCACGAGCATGTAGTAGGCCATGTGCGCGCGCGCCGAGGAGAGCCGCCAATTGTCGTAGGTCGCCGAGCTGAACGGCCGCGCGTCGGTGTGGCCGCGGATCACGATCGCCCCCGCCTCCTCCGCGAGGATCGGCGCGATCTCCTCGACGACGCGCACCAGTTCGGGGCGCGGCTCGGCGGAGCCGATGGCGAACATGCCGAAGTCGGCGTCGTCGGTCAGGGAGACGAGGAGGCCTTCGGACGTCGCCGAGACCTCGATCGCCGGCGCGTTCTCCGGCACGGCGGCGCCGGTGGCCTGGGCCATCGCGGCGGCGATGCGCGCACGCAGGGCCGCGGCGCGGGCGAGCGCGGGATCGACGGCCTCGGCGGCCACCGGAGCCTCGGCGGGCGACTCCCCGTCGGTGGGCGCGTCCTCCGCGACGACCTCCCCGGCGGGCGTCTCCTCGTCCGCGGCGGCGATCCGGACGGGCTCCGGCTCCGCGGCGGGATCGGCGTCGGTCTCGACGTCGGTCTCGGCCACGGCGTCCGCCGCCACCGCGTCGGCGGGCGGCCCGTCGATCGCGAGGGCCGCGACCGGCACGGCGGCGGCCCCGGCCACCGCC
>NZ_JBQTCJ010000118.1:0-2229 GCF_052380005.1 Salinarimonas sp. NSM | reverse complement strand
CTGCACGGGCGTGGCAGGCGCCGCGCGGGCGATGGCGCCCGGGCGCGGCGGCGGGAGCACGGGGACGGGCACCGTCGGCGCGACGACCGTCGGCGCCGGAGCGGGCTCGGGCGCCGGGTCGCGCCGCCAGAAGAACGCGTCCGCGTCACCGGCGAAGCCCGCCAGAATCGCACCCGCGAGCAGCAGGGCCGCCAGACTCGGGGTCCCGAGCGGCCTCGCGGGGCGGTTTCGGGTGGTGCGGGTGCGCGTCATCGCCTGTCTCCCCGGCCTCTGTCGCCGGCCTCTCTCTCGCGAGGCCATGATCCGTCGTCGAAGATCTCTCAACGAAGAAGGGTCGTGGTGCGTTCGCGGTCCCCCGATAGCGACGGGCTGTGGCGAAACGGGGGCTCCCCCCGCCGCCTCAATCGTCGTCGACGCCCATGTCGCCGCCGCCGCCGCGGCCGCCGCTCTCCATCAGGATCTCGCGCTTGCCCGCATGGTTCGCCGGGCCGACGATGCCCTCGCGCTCCATGCGCTCCATCAGCGAGGCGGCGCGGTTGTAGCCGATCTGCAGCCTGCGCTGGATGTAGGAGGTCGACGCCTTCTTGTCGCGCAGGACCACCGCCACGGCCTGGTCGTAGACGTCGCCGCCGGGGTCGCCGAAGGCGCCCTTGTCGAAGACCGCCCCGTCGTCCCCGCCGCCACCGCCGGCCGCAGCCTCCTCCTCGTCGAGCGTCACCGCGTCGAGATAGGCGGGGCGGCCCTGGCGCTTGAGGTGGGTCACGACGTGCTCGACCTCGTCGTCCGAGCAGAAGGGCCCGTGCACTCGGGTGATTCGCCCGCCGCCGGCCATGTGCAGCATGTCGCCCTGCCCGAGCAGCTGCTCGGCGCCCATCTCGCCCAGGATGGTACGGCTGTCGATCTTCGAGGTCACCTGGAAGGAGATGCGGGTCGGGAAGTTCGCCTTGATCGTGCCGGTGATGACGTCCACCGAGGGGCGCTGTGTGGCCATGATCAGGTGGATGCCCGCCGCGCGCGCCATCTGCGCGAGGCGCTGGATCGCGCCCTCGATCTCCTTGCCGGCGACCATCATCAGGTCGGCCATCTCGTCGACGATGACGACGATGTAGGGGAGGGGCTGGAGATCCATCTCCTCCTCCTCGAAGATCGCCTCGCCGGTCTCGCGGTCGAACCCGGTCTGCACCGTGCGGGTGATCACCTCGCCGCGCTCGACCGCCTCGACGACGCGGGCGTTGAAGCCGTCGATGTTGCGCACGCCGAGCTTGGACATCTTGCGATAGCGGTCCTCCATCTCGCGTACCGCCCACTTGAGCGCGACGACCGCCTTCTTGGGGTCCGTCACCACCGGCGAGAGGAGATGGGGGATGCCGTCGTAGATCGACAGCTCGAGCATCTTCGGGTCGACCATGATCAGCCGGCACTGCTCGGGCGTGAGCCGGTAGAGCAGCGACAGGATCATGGTGTTGATCGCCACCGACTTGCCGGAGCCGGTCGTGCCGGCCACCAGCAGGTGCGGCATGCGGGCGAGGTCCGCGATCACCGGCTCGCCGCCGATGGTCTTGCCGAGGCAAAGTGCCAGCTTGTGCTTCGTCGCCTCGAAGTCGTGGGAGGCGAGGAGCTCGCGCAGGTACACGGTCTCGCGCTTGGCGTTGGGCAGCTCGATGCCGATGGCGTTGCGGCCGGGCACCACAGCGACGCGGGCGGAGACCGCCGACATCGAACGGGCGATGTCGTCGGCCAGCGAGATCACGCGGCTCGACTTCGTGCCCGGCGCGGGCTCGAGCTCGTAGAGCGTGACGACCGGACCGGGGCGCACGTTGATGATCTCACCCCGAACGCCGAAGTCCTCGAGCGTCGATTCGAGCAGCGTCGCATTCTGCTCGAGCGCCTCCGCGGACACAGCGGGGGTCCCCGAACGCTTGGGCTCGGCGAGGAGCTGGAGCGGGGGGAGCTCGTAGTCGCTCTCGTCCAGGAAGCTCGGCTGGGCCTCACGCTTGATGCGCTTGCCGGGCTTGAGCGCGGCGACGGGCATCTGGACGCGCGAGGGCTGGGCCGGCTCGTCCTCGAAGACCTCCTCGTCGGCGTGATCCTCGTCGGCGTAGTCCTCCTCCGGCTCCGGCTCCGGCTCGGGCTCCGGCTCGCGGGCGCGCACCGGCTTCGGCCGGGCCGCCGCGAGCCGGGGGGCGGGGGCAGGGGACCGGCGCGGCTCCTCCCAGGGCGCCTCGTCGA
>NZ_JBQTCJ010000117.1:0-2361 GCF_052380005.1 Salinarimonas sp. NSM | reverse complement strand
ATGCTCCAGGGGGTAGAGCACTGGATGGGCTAGGGCTGTCCACAACGGTACCAAACCTAACCAAACTCCGAATACCTGGAAGCAGTGCACGGGAGACACACGGCGGGTGCTAACGTCCGTCGTGGAGAGGGAAACAACCCTGACCTACAGCTAAGGCCCCCAATTCGTGGCTAAGTGGGAAAGGATGTGAGGACCCCAAAACAACCAGGAGGTTGGCTTAGAAGCAGCCATCCTTTAAAGAAAGCGTAACAGCTCACTGGTCTAGCCAAGGGTCCTTGCGCCGAAAATGTAACGGGGCTCAAGCCACGAGCCGAAGCTTAGGGTGCATCTTCGGATGCGCGGTAGCGGAGCGTTCCGTAGGCCTGTGAAGGGAGACCCGTGAGGGCTCCTGGAGGCATCGGAAGTGAGAATGCTGACATGAGTAACGACAAACAGCGTGAGAGACGCTGTCGCCGAAAGTCCAAGGGTTCCTGCGTAAAGTTAATCTGCGCAGGGTCAGCCGGCCCCTAAGGCGAGGCCGAAAGGCGTAGTCGATGGGAATCAGGTGAATAGTCCTGAGCCAGCGGGTGGTGACGGATCCGAGCCGTCGTAGAGCCTTATCGGATTGGCTCTGCGGCCGGAGGGTCCCGGGAAACAGCCCCCGCGTGAGACCGTACCCGAAACCGACACAGGTGGACTGGCAGAGCATGCCAAGGCGCTTGAGAGAACGATGCTGAAGGAACTCGGCAAATTACCTCCGTAACTTCGGGATAAGGAGGCCTTCCGTTCGGGCAACCGGGCGGGAGGGGCACAGACCAGGGGGTGGCGACTGTTTAGCAAAAACACAGGGCTCTGCGAAGTCGCAAGACGACGTATAGGGTCTGACGCCTGCCCGGTGCCGGAAGGTTAAGAGGAGAGGTTCACGCCTTGAATCGAAGCCCCGGTAAACGGCGGCCGTAACTATAACGGTCCTAAGGTAGCGAAATTCCTTGTCGGGTAAGTTCCGACCTGCACGAATGGCGTAACGACTTCCCCGCTGTCTCCAGCATCGGCTCAGTGAAATTGAATTCCCCGTGAAGATGCGGGGTTCCTGCGGTCAGACGGAAAGACCCCGTGCACCTTTACTGTAGCTTTGCGCTGGCATTCGTGTCGGCATGTGTAGGATAGGTGGAAGGCTTTGAAGCGCGGGCGCCAGCTCGTGTGGAGCCGCCCTTGAAATACCACCCTTGGCGACATGGATGTCTAACCGCGATCCGTCATCCGGGTCCGGGACAGCGCATGGCAGGCAGTTTGACTGGGGCGGTCGCCTCCCAAAGAGTAACGGAGGCGCGCGATGGTGGGCTCAGACCGGTCGGAAATCGGTCGTCGAGTGCAATGGCATAAGCCCGCCTGACTGCGAGACGGACATGTCGAGCAGAGACGAAAGTCGGCCATAGTGATCCGGTGGTCCCGCGTGGGTGGGCCATCGCTCAACGGATAAAAGGTACGCCGGGGATAACAGGCTGATGATCTCCAAGAGTCCATATCGACGAGATCGTTTGGCACCTCGATGTCGACTCATCACATCCTGGGGCTGGAGCAGGTCCCAAGGGTTCGGCTGTTCGCCGATTAAAGTGGTACGTGAGTTGGGTTCAGAACGTCGTGAGACAGTTCGGTCCCTATCTGCCGTGGGTGTCGGAGATTTGAGAGGATCTGTCCCTAGTACGAGAGGACCGGGATGGACGTACCTCTGGTGGACCTGTCGTGGCGCCAGCCGCGGTGCAGGGTAGCTATGTACGGACGGGATAACCGCTGAAGGCATCTAAGCGGGAAACCCACCTCGAAACGAGATCTCCCTCGAGAGCCGTGGTAGACCACCACGTCGATAGGCCGGGCGTGCAAGCGCAGCAATGCGTTGAGCTTACCGGTACTAATCGCTCGATCGGCTTGATCGCCTCCCATGATCCCTGCGCGCCGGAGGGTCCCGCAAAGGCCCCCGCGCACCGACACGAACACGTCGAAGACCAGACCACACCTATGCGCGCATCTGTCCTTCGCCGGCCCGGTGACCGGAGCGAGGAGCATAAAACCCGATCCCATCCCGAACTCGGCCGTTAAACTCCTCAGCGCCGATGGTACTGTGGCTCAAGCCCCGGGAGAGTAGGTCGTCGCCGGGCCTGCAAAGGACAGACAACGCGCACCCAAGCCGAACACCATCCATCCTCCTCACGACGCCTCACGCGCCGGCCCCGGTCTCCCAACCGGGGCCGGTCGCGTTCGAGGACCCAATCCTCTTCCCGTCCACAACGGGAACACACCACCTTCCGCGGGGTGGAGCAGCCCGGTAGCTCGTCAGGCTCATAACCTGAAGGTCGCAGGTTCAAATCCTGCCCCCGCAACCAA
>NZ_JBQTCJ010000116.1:0-2524 GCF_052380005.1 Salinarimonas sp. NSM | reverse complement strand
GGCGCGGGCTCCTCGACGGGCGCGGGCTCCTCGACAGGCGCGGGCTCCTCGACGGGTGCGGGCTCCTCGGCAGGGGCCGGCTCCTCGGCGGGCGCGGGCTCCTCGGCGGGCGCGGGCTCCTCGGCGGGCGGGGGCTCCTCGGCGGGCGCGGGCTCCTCGACGGGTGTGGGCTCCTCGACGGGCGCGGGCTCCTCGGCCGGCGCGGCCTCCTCCGCCGGTGCGACCTCCTCTTCCGCCGTGGGTGCTCCGTCCGCGGGCGCCTCCTCCTCGACGAGGGTGCCGTCGGGGAGACGCCGCAGCACGGTCGTCCCGTCGGCCGGCGCGCTCGCCTGGGCCAGGATGATTCGGGCCGACGGCATTGCCGGCGGCGCGAAGGCGCGCTCGGCGGCGTGGGGGCTCGTCACCAGCGCGAGCGGCAGTGCGGTGGAGGCGAGAAGCGCGAGGAGGCGGGGCATGGCTGTCATCCGATCCGTCTTCGTGGGCTCTGGTGCGGCCGGTCGTGCCGGATGATCCCGGCACGACGTCGCAGCGGTGACGCGTGCGACCGTCGCGGGGTTCCCGCCCGGCTGTTCCGCCACGCTGCGGGGAATGCTAGGAGGGGGGCGTGGCGCACCTGATGGACGAGCGCGCCTGAACCCGCCCTGAACCGAGATCGACCCGCCCCGATGCCCGCTCCCGCCGCGCCGACCGCCCCGAGGCCGCCGACGCATCGCCGTCTCGCCCTGTCGCTGGTGCTCTCGATCTTTCTCGCCGATCAGGCGACGAAGCTGTTCTTCCTGTTCGTCTACGACCTGCGGGTCCATGCTCCGCTCGAGATCGCACCCTTCGCCGAGCTGATCGTGGTGTGGAACCGCGGCATCTCCTATGGGCTCCTGCAGCAGGAGACCGAGCTCGGACGCTGGCTGCTCGTCGCGGGCTCGCTCGTGGCCGCGGTCGGGCTCGGAATCTGGATGCTGCGCACCGGCGCGCGCGCGCTCGCGGCCTCACTCGCCCTCGTCGTCGGCGGCGCGCTCGGCAACGTCGTCGACCGGATCGCCTACGGCGCGGTGTTCGACTTCGTGCACCTGCACTGGGGCGCGTTCTCGTGGTACGTGTTCAACGTCGCCGATGCGGCGATCGTTGCGGGCGTGGTCGGTCTCCTCTATGACTCCTTCGTCCTGGAGCCGCGCCGAGCGCGGCGAGGGACGGCGCAGCGAGCGTCCCCGCCACACGAAAGCCGCGATGGCGGGTGAGGGAGGCGGGCCGGCCTCGGCTCGTTCCGGACGCGGAGGCCGTTCGGTCCTCGGTCGCGACGGGTCATGGTCGCGGCAGGTGTTGAACGTGGGATGTCGAGGGCGCGACGCTCTCGGGGATGGAGACGAGATGAAGCGTTCCGCAATCGTGCGCGCCGCCTTCGCGGGCGCGGCCCTCGGGCTCCTCGCGGCGCCCGCCGCGCAGGCGCAGGAGGGCGAGTTCTTCCGCAGCATCCTCGGCTCCATCGGCATCATCGAGTCCGAGCAGCCGGAGATCGTCTATCGCGAGCGCGCGCCGCTCGTCGTACCTCCGAATCTCGGCGCGCTGCCGCCGCCGGCGCAGGGCGACACCATCGCCGCCAATCCGCAATGGCCGTCCGATCCGGACGTCGCCGCCGCCCGTGCACGCGCCATCGAGGCGAACACGCCCGCCCCGGAGCGCCCCGGCGCCTTCGAGGGCATCGGCCAGCGCATGACACCTGGCGAGCTGCGTGCCGGGCGTGTGCCCGGCGCCGGTCTCGGCGGCCCGGCACGGGCCGAATGGGCGCCCGCGGAGCGTGGGCTCGGCGGCGCCAATTCCAACCCGGCCTGGATCCCGCCGCAGACGCTGCGCGAGCTCGACGAGCAGCGCCGCGCCGTCGCGCCGGAGACGCGCCTGCAGCGCCGCTTCCTCACCGACCCGCCGCAGGCCTACCTCGCCCCGGACCCGAACGCGCCCTTCCCGGAGCGCGTCCAGACCTTCTCCGGCCCGCGGCCGGAGCCGCAGTCGGCGACGGACTTCGTCCGCGAGCAGAATTCGCGCTGACGCGCGCAGCGCTCATTCGGGACGCGGCGGTCGCTGTGCCGCCGCGGCGACGATGCCGGCCTCGAGCTCGGCCGGCGTCAGCGTGCGCACTAGCGGCCCCGCCGTCCAGACGAGCCGCGCCTCGATGCGCCGATCCGGGAAGGCGCGCGCCAGCAGCGCGGCGTAGAGCCCCATCTGCACGAGCGTCCTGCCCGGGATCGCCGCGTCCGCCGCCGGCGGGCGCGCCGTCGTCTTGAAGTCCGCGAAGACGACCACGTCGGCGTCCACCCGAAGCCGGTCGAGCTGCCCCGCGACCGCGATCTCCTCACCGCTCGGCAGGACGACGCGCCCGGCGATCGGCGCCTCGGCCAGAGCGCCCGGCGCGAAGAGCGTCGCCAGCGCCGGATCGGCGATGACGGCGCAGGCGTCGGCGACGAGGCGCGCGCGCGCCTCCGGCTCGAGGCCGGCCGCGCGGGCCGCGACGAAAGCGCGCGCCGCCGCCTCTCGC
>NZ_JBQTCJ010000115.1:0-2864 GCF_052380005.1 Salinarimonas sp. NSM | reverse complement strand
GCGCGGGGGCGTGCTCGGCACGATGGCGCGCGACGGCCTCCTCGCCCTGTCGGCGGCGGCGAGCCTCGCGGCGCTCGCGGCGCTCGCCTGGACCGCCGGCGCCCTCTCCCCGAGCACGCACGCGCACGACGCGGTCGTCGGCGCGCTCGTCGCCTACGGCGCGCTGCACGTGGTGATCGGCCTCGTCGCGAGCCTGTTCGCGCTCGCGCAGGTTCTGCGCGGCTACGCCTCGCGCGTGCGGCGCCTGCCGATCGAGGTCGCGGGCCTGTGGCAGCTCTACACCGCGGCGACGGGGCTCGTGGCGCTCGCCGTCGCCTTCCTCGCGCCGGAGGTGCTGCGATGAGCGTCTTCGCGCGCCCCGCCGGCCTGATCGGCCTCGTCGCCGGCTTCCTCGTCTGGTCGTCGGCCTTCCTCGTGCTCTACGGGCTGCACGCGCTCGGCTGCGCCTGGGGATGGGAGGCGCGCGCGGTCGGGCCGACCAGCGCGCTGCGGCTCGTCCTCGTCCTCGCCTGGGCGCTGCACGTCGCCCTCCTCGCCGCGCTCGCCCTCGCGGCGCGCCGGGGGCTGCCGCCGAAGGGGCTCACGGGGGAGGGAGAGGACCGCACGCCGGCGCTCGTCGCCGGGGCGACCCTCGTCCTCACGCTCGCGGCGCTCGTCGCCACGCTCTGGACCGGCCTGCCGGTCGTCGCCTATCCGCTGTGCACGTAGGAGCCGACGGAAGCGAACCTTTTCGCGCGCCGTCCCGACGAAGCCTCCGAGACCCCGGCACGCACCCTCGGAGCCCGCCATGAACCGCCCGCGCAACCGCCTCGCCGTCCTGCCCGGACCTCTCCCGGCCGCCCCCTTCGCCGTGCGCGACGCCCGCCGAAGCGCCGGGCCGCAGCGCCTCCTGCGTCTCGCGGCGGCGGTGGCCCTCGCGGGCCTCACGATGCTCGTCCTGCGCGCAGCGACGCCCGACGCCAGCGCGTCCGTCGCGCCCGCCGGCACGCCGACGGCGGCGCAGGGGACCCCGGGTCCTCAGGCCTGCGACCCGCGCCCCTGGCGGCAGCGATCCGCGCTGTGCAGCCAGGCGCTCCCGGGCGGCGAACCGCGCGTGGTGCGCGTCGTCGCCCTCGCGCCGACGACGCAGGCGCCGTAGAACCCGCCGTCCCGGTGACCCGCCCGGCTCAGCGGGCCTTGGTGAACTCGTCCGCGCGGACCTCGTGCGCCACGGCGTCGAGCACGGCGTTCACCAGCCCCGGCTCGTCCTCGCCGTAGAAGCCGTGGGCGACGTCGACGTATTCCGTGATGGCCACGCGGGCCGGTACGTCCTTGCGGAACATCAGCTCGTAGGCGCCGGCGCGCAGGATGGCGCGCAGCACGGCCTCGACGCGCTTCAGGGGCCACTTGGCCGCGAGCGCGGTGTCGACCTTCACGTCGATGGGGCGCTGCTCGCGCACGACGCCCTGGAGAATGTCGCGGAAGAAGTCGAGGTCGGAGGGAGCCGCCTCGACGCCCTCGACCTCGCGGCCGATCCAATGGGCCTCGAACTCGGCGAGCGCGTCGACGACGCCCTTGCCGGAGACGTCCATCTGGTAGAGCGCCTGCACGGCCGCGAGGCGGGCGGCGGCGCGGGCGGCGGCGCGGTTGGGCTTGCCCTTGTCGGCCATGGCTCAGGCCTCCCCGCGCAGGCGGCGCGCGAGCGCCGCGAGCCCGAGCGCGGCGCGCGCGGCGCCCCCGCCCTTGTCCATCTCGGAGACCCTGGCGCGCGCCCACGCCTGCGCCTCGTCCTCGACCGTGAGGATGCCGTTGCCCAGCGGCAACTTGCGGGCGACCGAGAGGTCCATCAGCGCCCGCGCGCTCTCGAAGGCGACGATGTCGAAATGCGCGGTCTCCCCGCGGATGACGCAGCCCAGCGTCACCACCGCCTCGTAGGGCCGCCCCGCGGCCGCGGCGGCGTCGAGCGCGATCGCGACGCAGGCGGGGATCTCGAGCGCGCCGTCGACGGTGAGCACGTCGAGGTCCGTCCCCGCAGCCGCGCAGGCCGCACGGGCGCCTTCCAGGAGCGCATCGGCGATGCCGTCGTAATAGCGCGCCTCCACGATCAGGACGCGCGCGCCCGGGAGGGGCGCGAGCGGGCGGCTCTCGGCATGCGTGGTGACCATGGCGGGGTGTCTCGTTCGCGGAAGGGCGGGTCGGGCGCCTCAGTTAAGGGGCGCGGGCGCGAAGGGCAAGTGGAACGCTGAAGGCGCGTCGCCGCGTCAGGAGACGTCCTTGACGAGGAGCGTCAGGTAGTCGCCGAAGCCGGCGCGCCGGTAGGCGGCGAGCGCACCCTCGTTCGCCGCGAGCGCGCCGATGGCCAGACGCTTCAATCCGGCCTCCCGCGTGAGCGCCTCCGCCTCCGCGAGGAGCGCGCGCCCGACCCCGCGCCCGCGCGCGTCCTCGACGACGACGAGGTCGGCCACCTGCCCGTAGCGGCGCACGTCCTCGCGGACGTAGGGGTGCTCCTCGTCGATCACGAAGACGAGCAGCCCGACGGGGTGGCCGTCCTCCTCCGCCAGCAGGACGCGGCCCTTGGTCCGCGCCACCCGCTCGACGGCGGCAGCGTAGGCCGCCTCGGCTGCGGCCCGCGTGGTGAGCCGATCGTCCACGAGCGTCGCCTCGTGGGCGTTGAGGACATCGATCAGGGCGACGCAGGCATCCCGATCGGCGGGGCCGGCGGTGCGGATGGCGAGGGTCATGGCGCGAGCTCACCGACTGAAAGACATGGGATACCCCTGGCGACGAGCGAGACGCGCTCCCCTCCCCCTCGTGGGGAGGGGCCGGGGGTGGTGTTCGGACCGGATATATCCCTGACGGAATGGACCGGTTGAGTGGTTGACAGT
>NZ_JBQTCJ010000114.1:0-3034 GCF_052380005.1 Salinarimonas sp. NSM | reverse complement strand
CCGTGTCGTAGGCGACGACCTCGTCCTCGCCGGCGGCGCCCGCCCGCCCGCGGCGGCGGAGGTGTTGGTGCCCGCGGCGGGCGACCCGGTCCTCGCCGTCGCGCTCGCCGCCTTCGGCGCGGGCGCGCCGCGGGGGCTCGCGATCGCCGGGCCCGGCCCGGTCGACACCGCCATGCCGGATCTCGAGAGACTTCTACGCGCGCTCGGCGCAGAGCTGGAGGAGACCGCCCGATGGGCTTCGTGATCGCCGTCGACGGACCCGCGGCATCGGGCAAGGGGACGTTGTCGAAGCGCATCGCCGCTCATTACGGCCTCGCGCACCTCGACACCGGCCTGCTCTACCGCGCGGTGGCGCGCCTCCTCCTCGACAAGAACCGCCCGCTCGACGACGAGAAGGCGGCGGAGGCCGCCGCCTACGCGCTGAACCTCGCCTTCATGGACGACAGCCGCCTGCGCGGGGCGGAGATGGGGGAGGCCGCCTCGCGCATCTCCGTCATCCCCGCCGTGCGCGCGGCGCTCCTCGATCGCCAGCGGGACTTCGCGGCCCAGGAGCCCGGCGCCGTCCTCGACGGGCGCGACATCGGCACGGTGATCTGCCCCGGCGCCGACGCGAAACTCTACGTCACGGCGAGTGCCGAGGAGCGGGCCCGCCGCCGGCACCGCGAGCTCGTCTCGCGCGGCGACGCGCCGCCCTACGAGACCGTGCTCGCCGACATCCGGGCCCGCGACGCGCGCGACCAGGGCCGCGCCACCGCCCCGCTGAAGCCGGCGGACGACGCCGTCCTCCTCGACACGTCCGACCTCGGCATCGAGGCCGCCTTCGCACGCGCCGTCGAGATCGTGGAGGCCGCACGCGGCGCTTCGTCGCTCCGGTAACGCGCGCACTAGCCCGATCCGCCGACCCGCTGGCATGCTCCTCGCTTCACCGACGCGCGGGGGGCTCTCCGGATAGAGGAGGCCGAGCGATGTGGGCGTTGAGCGTTCGCGGGAGATCCCGCACCGGCGGTATGGCCGCCATGGTCCTCGCGGTGGCGATCGCGGGCCTGCCCTTCGCGCGGCCCGCGCAGGCCGAGACCGAGGTCGACGTGGCGCTCGTGCTCGCCGTCGACATCTCCTTCTCGATGGACACCGACGAGCAGGAGCTCCAGCGCGCCGGCTTCGTAGAGGCGATGCGCTCGCGCGAGGTGCACGAGGCGATCGGGCGCGGGCTCATCGGCCAGATCGCCGTCACCTACGTCGAGTGGGCGGGCGTCGCGGACCGGCACGTGATCGTGCCCTGGACGCTGATCGACGGTCCCGAGAGCGCCGAGCGCTTCGCCGAGGACCTCGAGTTCGAGCGCATCAACCGGGCGCGCCGGACCTCGATCGCCACCGCGATCGACTATTCGCTGCAGCTGCTCGAGGAGAGCGGCGTGCGGGCGCTGCGCCGGGTCATCGACGTCTCCGGCGACGGCCCCAACAACGAGGGCGCCTTCGTCACCGCGGCGCGAGACCGGGCGATCGCGCAGGGCGTGACGGTCAACGGCCTGCCGATCATGCTCAAGCGGCCCGGCTATCTCGACATCGACGACCTCGACACGTACTACGTCGACTGCGTGATCGGGGGGCCGGGCGCCTTCGTCGTCCCGGTGCGCGCGCCCGAGGAATTCGTCGACGCGATCCGCACCAAGCTCGTGCTCGAGATCGCGGGCCTCGTCCCCCCGCGCCCGCTGGTGCAGCGCGCCCAGGCGACTGTTCCGACCGACTGCCTGGTCGGCGAGCGGCAGTGGGAGTATCGCAACCGGTTCTGAGAGCGGCGCGGGCGGGCGGGCGCTGGCATTCGCGCCGTCCATCGCGCATATAGACGCGAGACCCGAAGGCTCGGATCCCGCCCATGTCCCCGCCCATGTCCCCGCCCGTGTCCCCGCTCGCGCACCGCCGCTTCCTGAAGATGAACGGCATCGGCAACGAGATCGTCGTGCTCGATCTGCGTGGCACCGACCTGCGCGTGCGCCCCGCCGAGGCGCGGGCGATCGCCGCGAGCGCCGCCTCGCGGTTCGACCAGCTGATGGCGATCCACGACCCGAGCGTTGCCGGGCTCGACGCGGACCTGCGGATCTACAACACCGACGGCTCGGAATCGGGCGCGTGCGGAAACGGCACGCGCTGCGTCGCCTGGGCGCTCGTGCGCGATCCGCAGATGGGCGATCCGGCCAAGACGGCGCTCACCCTGCGCACGAGGGCGGGGCTGCTGGCGGTGACGGTCGACGGCGAGACGACCTTCACGGTGGACATGGGGGCGCCGAAGCTCGCCTGGCAGGACATCCCGCTGCGCGACCCGTTCCCGGACACCCGCTACATCGAGCTGCAGATCGGCCCGATCGACGATCCGATCCTGCACTCGCCGGCGGCGGTCAACATGGGCAATCCGCACGCGGTCTTCTTCGTCGACGACGTCGACGCCTACGACCTCGCCCGCATCGGCCCGCTGCTCGAGAACCATCCGATCTTCCCCGAGCGCGCCAACATCTCGCTCGCGCACGTCGTCTCGCGAAGCCGCATCCGGCTGCGGGTATGGGAGCGCGGGGTGGGCCTCACCCGCGCCTGCGGCTCCGCCGCCTGCGCGGCGCTCGTCGCCGCCGCCCGCAAGAAGCTCACCGGGCGCGAGGCGGTGGTGGCGCTGCCCGGGGGCGAGCTGACGATCCGCTGGCGCGAGGGCGACGACCACGTGCTGATGACCGGGCCGGTGGAGCTCGAGCACGAGGGCCGGCTCGAGCCCTCGCTGTTCGCGGACCTCGCGGAGAGCGCCTGATGGCGCCTCCCTCGCCCGAGGCCGAGGAGGCGCTCGCCCGCGTCGAGACCTTCGGCTGCCGGCTCAACCTCGCCGAATCGGAGGCGATCGCGCGCCGCCTCGCCGCCCCCGGGCTCGGCGACGTCGCCGTGATCAACACCTGCGCCGTCACCGCCGAGGCGACGCGCCAGGCGCGCCGGGCGATCCGCCGCGTCGCGCGGGAGCGGCCCGGCGCGCGGCTCGTCGTCACCGGCTGCGCCGCCC
>NZ_JBQTCJ010000113.1:0-3104 GCF_052380005.1 Salinarimonas sp. NSM | reverse complement strand
GCGCGGTGGTGAGGATCGGGGCGACGGGTACGGGAGCCGCTGGAACCTGTGCGGAGGGGGCCGGCGACGTCGGCGCCACCGCGGCGACGCGGGTCGGCGCGGGCTCCGGATCCGGCCGGCGCGGCTGCGGCGCGGCGGCGGGCTGGGCAATGGGCTGGGCAGAGGGCTCGGCGCGCATCAGCGCATAGCGCTGGTCGATCTCGGAGACCGCAGTGGCGGGTAGCGCCGCATAGGCCTCGTCTCCGCTGGCCTCGCCCTCGTCGTCGCCGAACAGCGCCGCCCAGAGGCTGCGGCGCGTGCCGCCGGCGCCCGCGACCGCTGTGCCCTGCTCGCCCTGGACGATGCCGCCCGAGGCGAGGATCTGGCGGCGCGCCTCGTCGTAGCCCCCGAGCGGGCGCCCGTCCGAGGGCAGGTGCACGGTGCGGCCGTCCGGGAAGAGCTGGGCGAGCTGCGAGCGCGTCATGCGCGGCCAGTGCCGCACGGAGCCGACGTCGATGTGCACGAAGGGCGTGTTCGCCCGCGGGTAGAAGCCGACGCCGCCGCGCTGCAGCCGCATGCCGATCGTGCGCAGCCGCGAGGCGTCCACGTCCGGCAGGTAGAAGTCCGTCGCACGGCCCTCGATGTGCTGGCTCGTGCGCGCCACGCCGCGGGAGCGCGAGCGCAGCATCTCGTTCGTCGCGGGCGAGCGGTAGGCGGAGACCACGTGCAGCGGCTGGCGCGAGCCGGACTGGCGGTGCACTTCCCAGAGCGCGTCGTAGAGGCGCGGGTCCATGTCGCGCTTCTGGTCGCGACGCCAGTCGCGCATGATCCAGTCGAGCTGGTTGAGCGCCTCTCGGTCGTAGCGTCCGTTGCGGCGGAAGGTCACCGTGATCTGCTCACGGGTGTGCATCTGCTTGACGGAGAGGGTGCGGGTGTCGCCGTTGGCGACCGCGTCCTGGGTCCCGGAGGTGCCCGAGAGGAGGAGGCCGAGGGTCACGGCGAGGAAGGCGAGCCCGCGAGAAAGCCCATGTGAGAGGCCGCGGCGGATCCGGGAGGGGCGCTGAACGGTCAAGAGCGTCTCGTCTCTCTCATTCGGCGGTTGAGGGGACCGCGGCATCTCGGGTTCCGGGTGCTGGCGAAGGCGCGGTCGGGCGGCCCGCGTCACATCCGGATGTTTCGAGGCAAACCGTTAAGAGGTCGTGAACCACGCCCCGCAGACGCGATACGGGATCACGATTCGTCCGGGTCACCGCCTCGTGCGACCCCGACGTCGGGAGTGGGAGCGGAATGCGGCGACGATGCGGCCGTCTGGGGACGCGCCCGGCCGGCGCCGCGGTTTCGCCACTCCCGTGGCTTTCGTGTCACGGATCGAGACCCAGCGCCTCCCGCGTCCTGGCGTCGAAGCCGTAGATGTCCTCGTGCGGCACGACCCTGCCGTCCGCGTCCACCTCGAGCGTGAAGTAGGCGAGGTGCACCGGCACGTGCTCGTCGAGATGGACGTAGCGCTCGCGCGTGCCGATCAGCGCGCGCAGGCGCGCCTCCGGCCAGCCCTGCTCCGCCAGCAGCAGGTCGGCCAGCGCGAAGGGGTTCTCGACGCGCACGCAGCCGTGGGAATAGGCGCGGCGCATCGTGTCGAACAGGCCACGGCTCGGCGTGTCGTGCAGGTAGACATGGTGACCGTTCGGGAACATGAACTTGATGTGGCCGAGCGCGTTGCGCGGCCCCGGCGGCTGGCGCACGGTGATGTGGTTGCCGTTGCGGATCACCTCGTAGCCGCGCGCGGCGGCGTAGCCGGGGTCCGCCCGCAGGCCGGGCAGGATCTCGTTGCGCATGATCGACGGCGGGATCGTCCACGACGGGGAGACGACGACGTACTCCATCTCGTCGGAGAAGATCGGCGTCTCCTGCCCCGGCTTGCCGACGATGACGCGCGACTCGTGCACGACCACGCCGGCGTCGCGCACCTCCATGCGGTAGGCGGGGACGTTGACGAAGATCGCCTTCCTCGCGCCGAGCTCGCGCGGCAGCCAGCGCCAGCGCTCCATGTTGGCCAGGAGGTCGCCCTCGCGTCGCGCCGGATCGGCGGAGGCCAGCGCGGCGATGGTCTGGTTGCCGACGATGCCGTCGACGACGAGCCCGTGCTCGCGCTGGAAGCCCTCGACCGCCTCAGCCAGGGCGACGTCGTAGACCCGATCGTCCGCCTGGGACGGCGCGTCCATGCCGAAGCGCGCGCGCAGGAGCGGCACGCGGGCGTCGCGGGCGCCGACGCGCAGGACGGGGCCGGGCGGCACGCGCACCATCGGCTCGGCGGGCTCCGCCGCAGCGCGCAGCTCGGCCAGCGCTGCGCGCAGGTGGCGATAGCCCTCGTGCGGCGGGTTGTGAGCGGCGAGTGCCGCCGCGGGATCGGCGGCGTCGGCGAGCCCGGAGAGAACCGTGTCCGCGCCCGGGATGTCGAGCGTCGGCGTGATCAGCCGGTGCAGCCGCGAGGGCTCGAGCCGCCCGCCGCGGGCGTCCTGCGCGTAGCGCACGAGCACGGCCGAGAGCGCGATCTCCGCGTCCGCCGCGCCGGCGGGGTCCAGGCCCGGGCCGGCGGGGAGTACGGGGGCGGGGTAGGCGGCGGGGTCGAGCCCCTCCTCGGCGGCGGATGCGAGAACGCCCGTCAGCGCACGCGCCGCCGGCGTCCAGGCGAGGCCACCGTCGCGGGACGGGCCGATCCAGGCAGGGGCGAAGCCGCGATCTTCGTAGAAGGCCCGCAGGGCCTCGACGTCCGCCGCCCCGTGCTCGAGCCCGAGATCGTCCGAAAGCCCGGCGAGCCGCCCGGCGAGCATCGGCCCGACGAGCCCCTCGGCGCCGATCGTCGGCGGCAGCGCCATCTGCGGGATCGATCCCGTGCGGGGCGGGTATTCCGGCATCGCGTCGAGCAGGGATGGATCGGCCGGGAGCGGCGCGGCCGGGCTCTCGGCGGGAGGAACGTCCGGGCGCGGCACCGCGGTCGGCGCCGGCGCGGCGACGTTCGTCGCATCGAGGGCCGCCAGCCGCGCGGGGACGTCGTCCGAAAGCGCGAGAGCGGGCGCGCAGAGCGCCGGCGCGGCGGCGAGGAGCGCGGCGAGCGCCAGGGCCGGCGC
>NZ_JBQTCJ010000112.1:0-3920 GCF_052380005.1 Salinarimonas sp. NSM | reverse complement strand
CCGCGGGAGGGCTCGCCCTTCGCCGCAGCCGGCGCATGGCCGGCATGCGCGGGACGCTGGCCGCCGCCAGCGCCGGCGCCGTTCCCACGGCCGCCGCGGCGGTTGCTACCGTTGCGCCCCGCACCCGCCGGGCGCGGCGCGCGCGCCGGCTCCTCGGAAAGGGGCGCGACGCCGCCGGAGTCGAAGCCCGCCGGCACCGGCTCGACCGGCACCGTCTGGCGGGTGAGCTTCTGGATGTCGCGCAGGTAGGCGCGCTCCTCCTCGTTGCAGAACGACAGCGCGATGCCGGACGCGCCCGCACGGGCCGTGCGGCCGATGCGGTGGACGTACTGCTCGGGCACGTTCGGCAGGTCGAAGTTCACCACGTGCGAGACGGCCTCGACGTCGATGCCGCGCGCGGCGATGTCGGTCGCCACCAGCACCTTGCACGAGCCGTTCTTGAAGGCGCCGAGCGCGCGCTCGCGCTGGCCCTGGCTCTTGTTGCCGTGGATCGCGAAGGCCGGGATGCCGGCCTTCTCGAGCCCGCGCACCACCTTGTCCGCCCCGTGCTTGGTGCGGGAGAAGACGAGCACGCGCTCGATCTCCGGCGACCGCAGGACGTGCTCGAGCAGCGCCTGCTTCTTCGTCTGCGAGACGAAGGTGACGCGCTGCTCGACGCGCTCGGCCGTGGTGGCGACGGGCGCGACCGAGACCTTCACCGGGTCGGAGAGGTAGCCGTCGGCCAGCGAGGCGATGGTCGTCGGCATGGTGGCCGAGAAGAACAGCGTCTGGCGCGCCTTCGGCAGCAGCGTCACGATGCGGCGCAGCGCGTGGATGAAGCCGAGGTCGAGCATCTGGTCGGCCTCGTCGAGAACGAGGATCTCGACGTTCGACAGGGACAGCGAGCGCCGGTCGATCAGGTCGAGCAGGCGCCCGGGCGTGGCGACGAGGATGTCGACGCCGTTCGCCACGACGCGCTCCTGGCGCGGCACCGGCACGCCGCCGAAGACGACGGTCGAGGTGAGCTTCGAGCCGCGGCCGTAGGCGCGGAAGCTCTCCTCGATCTGGCTCGCGAGCTCGCGGGTCGGGGAGAGGATCAGCGCGCGGCAGCCCTTGCGGGGCGCGGGCCGCTTGTCGGCGGCGAGCCGCTGGATCATCGGCAGCGCGAAGGCCGCCGTCTTGCCGGTGCCGGTCTGGGCGATGCCGAGCAGGTCGCGGCCGGCGAGGACCGGCGGGATGGCCTGGCCCTGGATCGGCGTCGGGCGCTCGTAGCCCTCGCGGGCGAGCGCCTCGAGGATCGGGGCGGAGAGGCCGAGGTCGGAGAAGGTGGTCAAGGGATCATGCTTTCACGTGCGGGGAGCCCGCGCCGGGAGCGCACGCGATTCATGAGGGCGCGCGCCGATCCCCGAGCGGTGGCTCGTGTCATCGGGAACGACCCGCGTGATGGGGCGAACGGGGAAGGCGGCATCCGAAGGCCCGGGTCGGTCCCGCCCCCGTGGAACGGGGCGGCCTCACGCAGCCGAGCCAGGGCGCTCCATGGAAGGACGCCGATGCTGCAGTGCAGAGATGGGGCAAGAGGGGCGGGATGTCAACTGTCGTTGGTGTAGTCTCGCGCCCCGGCGACGACGAGCGCGCGTGTTCACCTCTCTTCGAAAGAGAAGCTGGAAGCGTGGGGCGATCCAGCTTCACGCCGTCGGTCGTCGGCAGCGTCCCCGTCGGCTGTGGACCGGACGGCTGTCGTCACGCGCCCTCAGCCGTCCCGCCGCGCGAACACCACCTGCGTGTCCCCATACACCCGCCGCTCCACCTCCTCGAACCCCTCAGGGCAGGCGAGCGCGGCACCCGCCGCCTCCTCCACCACGCACAGCGCGCCCGGCGCGAGCCAGCCGCCGGCGGCGGCCGAGGCGAGGGCGGCGGGGGCGAGGTCGCGGCCGTAGGGCGGGTCGCAGAAGACGAGGTCGAAAGGCTCGAACCGGTCGGCGGCACCGAGCTTCGTCGCGTCGCGCCGGAACAGGCGGGTGACGCCGCCGAGCCCGAGCGCCTCGACGTTCTCGCGGATCAGCCCGCGCGCCTGCGCGCCCTCGTCGACGAAGAGCGCGAAGGCGGCGCCACGGGAGAGCGCCTCGATCCCGAGCGCGCCGGTGCCGGCGAAGAGGTCCATCACCCGCGCGCCGGGGACGGGGTCGCCGTAGGCGTGGGCGAGCACGTTGAACAGGCTCTCGCGCAGCCGGTCCGAGGTGGGGCGGATGGCGTCCGAGCGCGGGCCGGCGAGCGCGCGGCCCTTGAACCGGCCGCCGACGATCCGCATCCGGTCAGCCCTTCTTCTCGCCGCCGGGCTTTCGGCCACCGCGACCGGTCCCCGAACCGTCTCCGCCCGAGCCCTTCACGCGCTCGACGAGGACGCGCCCGGCCTTGCCGGCGATCTTGCCGACGCGCTCGCGCACTCGCTCGCCGCCCGCCGCGCGCTCCGCCTTGGCGGTCTCGCCGCCCCGGCGCGGCTTGGGACGCTTGTCCTCGCCCGCGCTCTCCTCCGCGCGCCAGACGCTCGAGCGCGGCTTGTCCCAGGAAGGACGCTTCTCGGCCGCGGGCCGCTCCGGCGCGCCGCGGCCCGGCCGCGCGCCGCCTTCGGCGCGCTCCCCGAACCCGGGCTTGCCCCCGAAGCCGGGCTTGCCCCCGCGCGTCGGCCTCGCGTCGCGATCGGGCTTGCCGTCGCGACCGGGTCTCGTATCGCGACCGGGTCTCGTATCGCCACCCGGCCTCGCGTCGCGATCCGGCCGCTCGCCCGCCGGCTTGCGCGCCCGCGCGGGGCCGGGCTCGGCGTAGCGGGCTCTGTCGCGCTCCTGCTGCATACGCGAGGCCGGGCGCGCGCCCCGCGGCGAACGCTCCGGCGCGCGCTCCTCGACGGGCTCGCGCACCGGGCTCTCGAAGTCGACACCCGCCGCCTGCGCCAGGCCGGCGCCGAGCTGCTCCTTGAGCACCTTGGTGCGCACCTCCTCGACGGCGCCCTCCTTCAGGTCGCCGAGCTGGAAGGGACCGAAGGAGAGGCGGATCAGCCGGTTGACCTGCAGCCCCAGCTCCTCGAGCACGCGCTTGACCTCGCGGTTCTTGCCCTCGCGCAGGCCCATCGTGATCCAGACGTTGTCGCCCTGCGCCCGGTCGATCTTCGCCTCGATCGGCCCGTACTCCATGCCGTCGACGACGACGCCCTCGCGGAGCGCATCGAGCCTGTCCTGCGTCACCTGCCCGTAGGCGCGCACGCGATAGCGGCGCAGCCAGCCGGTCTCCGGATGGGCGACGACGCGGGCGAGCCCGCCGTCGTTGGTGAGGAGCAGCAGGCCCTCGGTGTTGATGTCGAGGCGCCCGATCGTGACGACGCGCGGCATGTCCTCCGGCAGGCCCTGGAAGACGGTCGGGCGTCCCTCGGGGTCCTTGGCCGTCGTCACGAGGCCGCGGGGCTTGTGGTACAGCCACAGCCGCGTGCGCTCGCGCTCGGGGAGCGGCTCGCCGTCGATGCGGATGTCGGCGCCCGGCTTCACGTTCACCGCGGGCGAGGTCAGGAGCACGCCGTCCAGCGTGACGCGGCCCGCCGCGATCATCTCCTCCGCGTCCCGGCGCGAGGCCACGCCGGCGCGGGCGATGGCCTTGGCGATCCGCTCCTCCTCGCGGGCGACCTGCGGTGCGAGGCGCGAGGGCGTGGCGCGGGAGGCGGGCTTCTTGGCGAAGCCGGGCTTGGCGTAGCCGGGCTTGGCGAAACCGGGCTTGGCGCCGAAGCCCGGCTTTCCGCCGAACCCGGAAGGCTTGCCCATGCTCGACGACTTGCCGAAGGCCGGCTTGCCGAAGCCCGGCTTGCCCGAGGCGCCGCCGTCCGGCCGTGCGGCGCGGGGCGGGCGCGCCTCGCCGTCGCGGGCGAACCGCGCCGGGCGCTCGCCACCCTCTCGCGG
>NZ_JBQTCJ010000111.1:0-4473 GCF_052380005.1 Salinarimonas sp. NSM | reverse complement strand
GGCCCGAGGCCGGCGCGCCGCGGCCGGGCAGTGCGGGAACGTGGAGCGCGACGTCGGCGGGAAGCGCCCGGCGCCAGCCGGCGAAGCTCGCCGGGCTGCCGCCGGCGTGCGGGCAGGCGACGAGGCGCGTCGTCCCCGTCGCGCCGATCCGCACGAGGCCGGCTGGGACGGCCGCGCCGCCGCTCATCCGCGATAGCGGGCGAGGAAGCCCGCGAGCACGCGCGTCCCCTCGCGCAGCGCGTCGACGGGCACGCGCTCGTCGGCGGCGTGGATCAGCTCCATGAAGGAGAGGCCCGACGGCAGGCGCATGGGCAGGAAGCCGTAGCTCTGGATGCCGAGCGGCGCGAGGTGGCGCGCATCCGTGGAGCCGGGGAGCAGCATCGGCACGACCGTCGCGCCCGGATCGATCTCCGAGATCAGCGCCTGCATCAGCGGGAGCTGCGAGTCGTCGAAGCCGGCGGGACCGGTGGGCGGAAACGCCCCCTCGATGACGGCGCCGTCGCCGGCGAGGCGGGCGAGGCGCGCCGTCAGGCCCGCGCCGTCGTCCTGCGGCAGAAGCCGCAGGCTCAGCCGCACGCGGGCGGCGTCCGGCACGACGTTGGGGGCGTCGCCCCCGGCGGCGAGGCCGGTGACCTGCGCCGTCGTGCGCAGGAGCGGCTCGAACACCCGCGCGAGCCGCGGCCCGCCGGCCTTCAGGGCGAGCGGCGCCAGCGCCGGGCGCAGCAGGCCGCGCAGCGCCGCGGCGGCGACGCGTTTCTCCGGCGCCAGCGCGTCCGCCATCGCCGCGATCATCGCCCCTGCGGCGGGCTCGATGCGGATCGGCTCCCGGTGGCGCGCGATCGCGGCCGCGGCCTGCGCCGCGCGGATCGCCGGCGAGCGGCCGGCGAGGAGGGCCGTGTGCCCGCCCCTGCCGGAGAAGGCGAGGTTCAGCGTCGCGGTGCGCTTCTCGGCGACCTGGACCGGGTAGAACGTCCGCCCCGCGACCGCGAGCGAGAAGCCGCCGAACTCGCCGATCGCGTGGCGCACGCCCGCGAGCAGGTCCGCGTGATTGCGGGCGAGGAAGCCCGCGCCGAGCCGGCCGCCGGCCTCCTCGTCGCTCACGCAGGCGAGGATCACGTCGCCCGGCGGCGGCTCGTCGGCGCGCGCGGCGGCGATCGTCGCGGCGACGAGCATGGCGAGCCCGCCCTTCATGTCGAGCGCGCCGCGGCCCCACAGCATGCCGTCGCGGACGGCGCCGCCGAACGGGTCGTCGCTCCAGGCCTCCTCCGGCGCGGGCACGACGTCCACATGGCCGTAGAGCAGGAGCGGCGGCGCCGCGCCGCGTCCCGGGACGCGGGCGACGAGGTTCGGCCGCGCCGGGTTCTCGGCGAGGATGCGGTGGGCGATGCCGTGCGCCGCGAGGCGCTCTGCGACGGTCGCGATCGCCTGCGCCTCCGCGTTCGGCCGCTCCGCGCGTGGCGGGTTCACGCTCGGCACGCGGATCAGCCGCGCGGCGAGGGCGACGGGGTCCTCCTCGCGCGACGCATCGTCCGCGAGGACGGTCTCGGCGTGCGCGCTCACGAGCCGAGCACCGCGGCGTCGGAGCGCGCGCGCAGGCGCCGCGCCGCGGTCTCGATGGCGAGCACCGCGCCGAGCCCGAGCGCGAGCACCGCGGCGAAGGTCGCCTGCGCCCCCAGCGCGTCGAAGGCGAGGCCCGAGGCGAGCACCATCAACGTCATGCCGCCGAAGGCGAAGGCGTAGAACAGAACCATCAGCGTCGGCAGGGCGGCGGCCTCCGAGCGCTTGACGACCGTGTTCATGGCCGTGATGAACGCGATCTCGAACAGGACCATGAAGACGAAATACGCCGAGAGCGCTCCCGCCGGCGTGATGAAGGCCGTCGTCGCGACGCCCGCGATCCCCGCCGCCACGGTGACCGGCGCGAACAGGCGCAGCGTCGTCTCCCGCCCGGCGAGCCAGCGCCCGGCGACCAGGAGCCCGACGAAGACGCCCGCGAAGGCGGTCGCCTGCAGGAGCGCGACGCCGCTCCCGTCCATGCCGAGCTCCTTCAGGGGGACGTGGATGCGCGCGGTCTGGTGGACGCCCTGGTAGAGCGCCGTGACCGCGACGAGATAGGCGAAGGCGCGCATCAGCTCCGGGTCCGCGGCGAAGGCCCGCGAGGCGGTCCCCAGGAGCGAGGCCCGGCTCGACGGCTTCGGCGGCGCCGCCCTGCGGGGCAGGACGAGGTAGATCAGCCCGGCGGCGAGGTAGGTCGCGGCGTTGATCAGCGCGATCGCGCCGAGGTCGAGCCGCTCGATGAGCAGCGCGCCGAGCAGCCCGCCGAGCATCGCGCCGAGGAAGAAGGGCGCGTTGACGATCGTGTTGGCGCGTTCCACACGCCCCGAGGGGATCGCGATCTTCACCGCGACCGCGCGCGAGGAGCGCGTGACGATGTCGAGGAAGCCGCGCAGGGCGAGCAGCGCCAGCGCGGCGGGGAAGAGGTCCCAGACGAGCGCGAGCACGAGGCAGCTCGCGAAGCCGACGAGCTCGCAGCCGACGAGGAGTGTGCGAGGCGCCTGCCCCGAGCACAGCCGCCCCGCCACGCGCGTGAGCACGATCGGCGCCAGGAACTGCGCGAGGTAGACGAGCCCGCCTGCGAGCGTCGAGCCGTAGCGCTCGGCGTATTCCACCGCCAGCGCCACGAGCGCGAGATGCGTGCCCATCATGCTGAGCAGCATGGAGAGGAACAAAGCGACGACCGTGCGGTCGCGCCACAGCGGCGTCCCGGCGGCCTCGCCGGGCTGCGCCGTCGCCGCGCTCATCGCACCAGCTCCACGCCGATCGCCTCGGCGATTCGCGCGAGCGCCCCGTCGGCGCGCGCGTCCGCCTCGGCCATGGTCGGCGCGGTGGCGATGAGCCGGCCGAGGATCTCGTCGCGCGTCACGGCCGCGCCGTCGACCAGGCCCGGCGCGTCGACGAAGGCGAGTTCGGCGCGCACCGCCTGGAGCGTCGCCGCATCGAGCGTCGAGGAGAGCCGCCCCTCGGCGCGCGGCATGATCTTGCGCGTCGTTCCCGCCCGGGCGATCCGCGTCGGCGGGCGCGGGGCGGCGCCCAGATGCAGGGCGACGACGTCGTCGAGAATGGTGCGGCCGGACACCTCCTCGTAGAGGCGCGGCATGATGCCCCCCATCAGCCGCGGGTTCGCCTCGACGAGGACGGGGCCGCGCGCGGTGAGGATCATCTCGATGTGGACGAAGCCGAAGTCGAAGCCGAGCGCCGCGGCGACCGCCTCCGCGTAGGCGAAGCAGGCCTCCTCCCGCCCCTCGGCCTCGGACGCCGGCATGGCGGCGCCGATCTCGACGGTCTCGTCGGCACGCCCGCGCACCCGGCCGGAGAGCATGTAGCGGATCGGCCGTCGCTCGAAGAAGACGATCTCGGCGCTCACCAGCGGCCCCTCGAGCCGCTCCTCGACGAGAATGCCGCGGGAGAACTGCTCGCGCAGCTGGTCGGGCAGCGTCTGCGGCGCGGCGAGGATCGCCTGCGCGGCGCGCGCGACGGCGGCCTCGTCGTCGCAGCGCGCGGCGAGGATGCTGTCGCAGCCGGACGGCGGCTTGACGATGACGGGAAAGCCGATCTCCCGCCCGGCCGTGCAGGCGGCGTCGGCGTCGTGGACGAGCGCGTGCACGGCCGACGCGAGGCCCGCCGCCTCGATCCGGTCGCGCGCCTGCGCCTTGCGCCGGGCGAGCCGGGCGCTGGCCAGCGAGAGGAACGGCAGGCCGAGCTCCTCGGCGAGCGCCGCCGTCGCCTCCACGGCGTATTCCTGCTGCGTCAGGATGCCGTCGATCGGCCCCTCGTCGGCGAGGGCGCGCCCGAGCGCGACGAGGGCGGCCGCGTCCGAGGTCGCGGGCACGTCCACCAGCCGGTCGGCCGAGGCGATGATCGCCTCGTTCTGCGCCGTGCGCGGGTACATGGCGTAGCTCGTCCCGCGCACGAAGGTGACGCGGTGCCCGAGCGCCTTGGCGCGTGCCAGCGCCTGGATGCCGGGCAGGTTCGCGTCGACGACGAGGAGGTGCGCCATGGTCAGAGGGCCACGTCGTAGTTCGAGGGCTTCGCCTCGGCCGGTATGTCGACCCAGTGACGGGTGCGCTCGAAGGAATAGACCGGCAGGCCGACCCGGCGCAACGGACGATCGCCGCAGCGTCGCCCCACGTCGATCCAACCGCCTCGGGTCCAGAGTGCGCCGAGCACCCGCAGCACGCGCGCGTCGTCGGCCAGCGCGTCGAGCGTCGCGGCGACATCGCAGCCGCCCTCCGCTGGGCCCGGGAGGTCGAGACCGACGAGAATGCCGCGGCTCGCGGCGCGCAGCCGCTCGAGCGTCTGCGCGTCGGGCGCGCGGGGTGTCAGCGCCGCCTCGGCGAGGGCCTGCGCGTCGAGCGCCGCGCCGGGCGCCCAGAGCTCGCGCCCGTCGAGCGTCCACAGCGCCGGACCCTCGGC
>NZ_JBQTCJ010000110.1:0-4475 GCF_052380005.1 Salinarimonas sp. NSM | reverse complement strand
GCCCGCGGTCTCGAGCTCCGGCGAGGTGGCCGGCACCGTCGAGGGCACGGTGAGGGTGGCGTGGGGATGGGCAGGGTATGCCGAAGAGGCCCGGCCCCTGTCACAACGGGTCGCGAAGCGGGCCCGGGGCCTAGAACCGCAGGTGCTTGGTCAGCGTGCGCGGAAGCGCGCGCGTCCACGAAACGCCGATGGAGGCGTCGCGCGCCGCGGCGTTTCACGCCGCTCATCATGGCTCCGGAGGTTCTGGGTCCCGGACTTGCTTCGCAATCCGGGATGACGGCCCCCTACTCCGCCGCTTCCCGCCCCTCCTCGAAGGGCGGCACGATCGTCATCTGCGGCACCAGCACGAGCCCCTTGTCGGTGATGCGGATCTCCGGGATGACCGAGAGCGGGATCAGGTTGAAGCCCATGTAGGGGATGGTGCAGCCGGCCTTCGCCCAGACTTCCTTGAGCACCCGCGTCTCCTCCGCGACCTCGGTGACGCGCTTGTCGGAGAGGAGGCCGGCGATGGGCAGCGCCACGAAGGCCTCCACCTTGCCGGCGTCGACCACGCACACGCCCCCTTGCGCCGCGCGCAGCGTGTCGAGCGCGAGGCGCATGTCCGCCTCGTTGGTCCCCGCCACGATGAGGTTGTGCGAATCGTGCCCGACGGAGGAGGCGACGGCGCCGGACTTGAGGCCGAAGTCCTTGAGGAGCCCGTGCGCCACCCGGCTCTCGCTGCCCGAGAGCCCGTGGCGCTCGATCACGGCGACGTGGCACAGGTCCGCGCCGCTCGCGCCGATGATCTCCTCCCAGGTCTCGCCCGCCGCCAGCGCCACGCGCTCGTGGAGCACGACGATCCCCGGCAGCGCGGTGCGCAGGGTGTTGGCGACGCAGGGCGTCCTCGGCGGCGCGGGGACGAGCGGCGGGTCGCCGGCGATCTTCACCGTGGTATAGGCCGCCTTCGGATACACCCACCGGTCCGACAGCGCCTCGTCGAGGACCGGCGTGATCCTGGCGTCCTCCACGACGAGCGTGCCGCCGTACCAGGTGTTGCGCACCTCCAGTGCGTCGTTGAGCAGCACGACGTCCGCCCGGCGCCCGCCGCCGAGCGCGCCGATCTCGCCGTCCTGGTGGTAGCGCGTCGCCGGGTGGAGCGAGCCCATGGCCCAGGCCTGCTCGCGGGTCATGCCCGCCTTCCACGCCTGGCGGGCGACCCAGTCCATGCCGAACAGCATCAGGTCGTCGGCGTCCCGGTCGTCGGTGCACACGCACACGCGCTTGTTGGAGGCGCCGAGCTCGGTGATCGTCTTGATCGCCTCGGGCAGCGAGTGCCACGGCGTGGTCGGCGGGCCGCCGCGCAGGAAGATCCAGACGCCTGCGTCGAGCAGGTCGTCGGCGATGTCGCGGTCGATCGCCTCGTGCGTGTCGGTGACGCCCGCCGCCGCGTAGGCCGCGACGAACTCCCGCCCGTAGATGTGCCCCGACACCGGCCGCCCCCGCGAGAGCGCGGCGGCGAGGATCGCGTGCGAGCGCGGGTCGCCGTGGGCGACCTGGACGAAGTCCATCTTCTCGCCGAGCGCCACCGCCTCCGGCCAGCGGTCGAACAGCGCGCCGATCTTCTCGGCCGTGAGGTCCCCGCCCGCGGTCTCGAGCTCCGGCGAGGTGGCCGGCACCGTCGAGGGCACGGTGAGGAAGATCGAGAGCGGCGCCTGCCGCGCGTCCTCCAGCATCGCCTCGACGCCGGCGACGTCCATGACGTTGCCGATCTCGTGGCTGTCGCAGAAGATCGTCGTCGTGCCGTTGAGGAGCGCCGCCTCCGCATACGCGCAGGCGGTGACCATCGAGGATTCGATGTGGATGTGCGGGTCGACCAGCCCCGGCGCCAGGATGCCGCCGTTGGCGTCGTAGATCTCGGCGGGGGCGTGTGCGAGCTGCGCGTGCGCGCCGTTCGGCTTGACCGCGGCGATGCGCCCGCCGGCGATCCAGACCTCGCGCTCGGGCAGGATGCGATCGGTATAGGTGGAGAGCACCCGCGCGCCCCGAATCACGAGATCGGGCGCCGACCGCCCCGCGGCGACGTCGGCGAGGCGGCGCGTCATCGTCGCGAGCGGCGCGACGGAGAAGCGGGTGAGGCGGGCGGTGGTGGCGGGCATGGGGGGCTCCTGCGCGGGACCGCCCGACGGTAGCCGAGGGGGCTCGGGGTGGGAAGCCCGGGGGGCGCCCTGCCCGGCCCGGCGGTACCTGGAACGGCCCCACCGCCCGCGCTGCGCGCGGACTCCTCCCCTCCGGGGAGGAATCGGGCTGCGGACGCGTCGAACCATGGTTGAAGGTCGACAGCGCTCGACCCTCACCGCGCGCGCGAAGCCCCGCCACCTCCCCCTTGACCCCCGCCCCACAATCCCCCACAAGGCCGCGCAAGGTGAACGACCCGCCCCGGCCTTGCGCCGGGGCTTTTCGTTTGCGGCCCGCGAAGCGTGGCCGCACGAGCCGAGGGACCCCAACGCGGGGAGCGAGAAGCGATGTCGAACGTGGTCGTCGTGGGCGCCCAGTGGGGCGACGAGGGCAAGGGCAAGATCGTCGACTGGCTGTCGAGCCAGGCGGACGTGGTGGTGCGCTTCCAGGGCGGGCACAATGCCGGCCACACGCTCGTCGTCGGCGAGACGGTCTACAAGCTCTCGCTCCTGCCGTCGGGCGTGGTGCGTGAGGGCACGCTGTCCGTCATCGGCAACGGCGTCGTGGTCGATCCGCACGCGCTCGCCACCGAGATCGAGCGGCTGCAGGGCCAGGGCGTCGCCATCTCGCGCGAGAACCTGCGCATCGCCGACAACGCGACCTTGATCCTCTCCATCCACCGGGAGCTCGACGCGCTGCGCGAATCGGGCGGGCACGGCACCAAGATCGGCACGACGAAGCGTGGCATCGGCCCCGCCTACGAGGACAAGGCCGGGCGGCGCGCCATCCGCGTCAACGACCTCGCCGATCTCGAGGCGCTCCGCCCGAAGATCGAGCGGCTGCTCACCCACCACAACGCGCTGCGCCGCGGCTTCGGGCTCGAGGAATTCGCCCTCGAGGCGATCTACGAGGAGCTCGCCAGCGTCGCGCCCAAGGTGCTGCCCTACATCGACGCCACCTGGCGGCTGCTGGACGAGCAGCGGCGGGCCGGCAAGCGCATCCTGTTCGAAGGCGCGCAGGGCGCGCTGCTCGACGTCGACCACGGCACCTATCCGTTCGTGACGTCGTCGAACACGGTGGCCGGTCAGGCGGCGACGGGGTCGGGGCTCGGCCCGAGCGCCGTCGGCTACGTGCTCGGAATCGCCAAGGCCTACACGACGCGCGTGGGTGAGGGTCCCTTCCCCACCGAGCTGCTCGACGCGGTCGGCGAGCGCATCGGAGAGCGCGGGCGCGAGTTCGGCACCGTGACGGGGCGCAAGCGCCGCTGCGGCTGGTTCGACGCCATGCTCGTGCGCCAGACGGTGCGCACGTCGGGCATCGACGGCATCGCGCTGACCAAGCTCGACGTGCTCGACGGGTTCGAGACCATCAAGGTCTGCGTCGGCTACCGCCTTGATGGCGACACGATCGATCACTTTCCTGCGGCGCAGGACGCGCAGGCGCGAATCGAGCCCATCTACAAGGAGTTCGAGGGCTGGTCCGGCTCCACCGCCGGCGCCCGCTCCTGGGCGGACCTCCCCGCGCAGGCGGTCAAGTACGTGCGCTTCATCGAGGAGCTGATCGGCGCGCCGGTCGCCCTCCTCTCGACGAGCCCCGAGCGCGACGACACCATCCTGGTGACGAACCCGTTCGAGGCTTGACGGCGCGCTCTCCTTCAGGACAGTCAAACGCCCGATGGCCGACTACTATCCGCTGATCGCCCGCGCCGTGCAGGGCCTCTCCGATCCCTCCCCGCCGATGCGCGAGGCGGTCTACGGCCGCGCGCGCGCAGCGCTGATGGACCAGCTCCGCTCGCTCGACCCGCCGCTGTCGGAAGAGGACATCGCCCAGGAGGGGCACTCCCTCGACGACGCGATCGCCCGCGTCGAGGCGAGCTACGCGCCAGCGGCGGCACCGGCTCCCGCTCCCGTACCTGCACCCGCCGCGCCCGCGCCCGAGGCCTATCCCGAGCCGGACGCCCATCACGAGCCGGACCCGTATCCGGAACCCGCACCCTATCCCGGCGCCGAACCCTACCCGGAACCCGAGCCCTTCCCCGAGCCGGAGCCCTACCCGGAGCCGGAGCCCTTCCGCGAGCCGGAGGCGTTCGCGGAGGCCGGGCCCGGCGCCGAGGCCGAGCCGTCCCACGAGCGGGCGGCACCGGCCGGCGAGGAGGCGCAGCGCTTCTCCCTGCCGTCCGCGCGCCGCCGCCCCGCCTACGAGGACAGAGCGCCCGGCGACGACGGCACCGACGCGGCGCCGGACCGGCTCGCCCCGGCCGCTGCGGCGGTCGCCCAGGAGACCCGCCGGCGCCCGCGCATCGACGCGACGGGCGCCAAGGC
>NZ_JBQTCJ010000109.1:0-4624 GCF_052380005.1 Salinarimonas sp. NSM | reverse complement strand
CCGCGACCGCGCGCGCGCCTCGGCGAGGCCGATTGGGGCGGCGCGCTCGCCCTGCTCGAGCGGCTCGCCGCCGCCTTCGCCGGCTTCGGGCCGGACGCTTTCCCCAGCGAGGTGGCGCTCCCCGCGCTGGCCGCCGCCCACCGCGCCGCCTGCGACGCCCTCGTCGCCGGCCCACCGGCGCAGGAGGTCTCCGCCGCGGGCGTCGCGGCCGGCGTGGACGACGAGCCCGCCCCGTTCACGGACGGCTCGGACGAGACCCTCGCCGCCTTGTTCGACGATCTCGCGCTCGTCGATGCGGACGCCGCGCTGCGCGGCGTCTTCCTCGACTATCCCGGCTTCTTCGCCAACCTGGCCCGCGACCGACGGGCGCCGGGGCGGGCGGACCGGGCGCATCCGCGGCTCAAGATTCTGGGCCTGCTCGAGGCGCGCCTGATCCGGGCGGACCGGGTCGTGCTCGCGGGCCTCGACGAGGGCGTCTGGCCGCCGCGGGCGCGCACCGACGCCTTCCTCAACCGGCCCATGCGCGAGGAGATCGGCCTCGCCCCGCCCGAGCGCCGCCTCGGGCAGACCGCCCACGACTTCGTCCAGGCGCTCGGCGCGCGGGACGTGGTGATCACCCGCGCCGCCAAGCGCGACGGCGCACCCACCGTGCCCTCGCGCTTCCTCCAGCGCGTGAAGGCTTTCGTCGGGGCGGACGCCTGGGAGGCGATCCGCGAACGCGGCCGGCGGATCGCGGCACTCGCCGCACGGCTCGATGCCGCCGATCCCGCCCCGCCGCTGCGGCGCCCCGCCCCGCGGCCCGACCCGGCGTTGTTCCCGCGCCGGCTCTCGGTGACGGAGGTCGAGACGCTGGTGCGCGACCCCTACGCGCTGTTCGCGCGTCGCGTGCTCGGCCTCGATGCGCTCGACGCCATCGCACTCGCACCCGGCGCCGCCGAGCGCGGGAGCCTGATCCACGAGACCTTCGCACGTTTCGTCGAGGCCCATCCCGACGCGCTGCCGGCGCGCGACGTCGCGGCCCAGCGCCTGCGCCAGATCGGCCTCGACCTGTTCGCGCCCATCGGCGACGCCTATCCCGAAGTCCAGGCCGAATGGTGGCCGCGCTTCGAGCGGGTGATCGACGGCTATCTCGACTGGGAGATGGCGCGGCGCACGCTCCTCGCCGGCATCGCCGTCGAGCGCAAGGGCGAACTCGCGCTCATGATCGGGACCGAGCGCTTCACGCTCTCCGCCCGCGCCGACCGGATCGAGACCGGCGCCGACGGCGGGGCGGTGATCGTCGACTACAAGACCGGCACGCCGCCCACCCCGAAGATGGTCTTCGCCGGCTTCTCCCCGCAGCTCACGCTCGAGGCGGCGATGCTGCGCGCGGGCGCCTTCGAGGGCGTTCATGCGCCGCGGGGCGAGACGGAGCTCGTCTACGTCCACGCGTCGGGCGGCAAGGACCCGTTCAAGCCCTGCCCGATCACCCCTCCCAAGGACGAGGAGCGCTCGGTCGAGGACCTCGTCGGCGAGCATCTCGCGCGCCTGAAGGGCCTCGTCGCGCGCTTCGTCGCGGGGGAGTACGGCTACGTCTCGCGGCCCTACGCACAATACGCCCTGCGCTTCTCCGCGTACGACCATCTCGCGCGGGTGAAGGAATGGTCGGCCGCCGGCGGCGGCGACGCGGAGGACGAGACGTGAGCCGGCACCAGACCCCCATGCGCGTCCCCCCCCAGGTCACGGAGCGCCAGCGCCGCGCCGCCGACCCGATGCTGTCGGCCTGGGTCTCGGCGAATGCCGGCGCCGGCAAGACCAAGGTGCTGACCGACCGGGTGATGCGCCTGATGCTCGCCGGCACGCCGCCGGGGCGGATCCTGTGCCTGACCTTCACCAAGGCGGCGGCGGCGAACATGTCGATCCGCATCTTCGACACGCTCTCCGCCTGGGTCGCTCTCGACGACGCGGCGCTCGCAGCCCGGCTCGAGGCGCTCGACGGCGTGCCGCCCTCGGCCGCGCGGCTCGTCGCGGCGCGCCGGCTGTTCGCGCGCGCGGTGGAGACCCCCGGCGGGCTCAAGATCGAGACGATCCACGCCTTCTGCGAACGACTGCTGCACATCGCGCCCTTCGAGGCCAACGTGCCGGCGAGCTTCGTCGTGCTCGACGACGCGCAGACGGACGAGCTGATGCGCGCCGCCAAGGCGGGCATCCTCGCCGCCGCGCATCGCGGCGAGGGCGGGCTCGCGGAGGCCTTCGCGGCGATCGACGCCCACGCCGCCGGAGACCGTCTCGACGCGCTCCTGCGCGAGGCTCTCGCCCGCAAGGACGCGCTCGCCGACGCGCCCGCCCGCGAGGCGGCGCTCGCGCGCATCGCCGACGTGCTCGGCCTGGAGCCGGACGAGGACGAGGCGGGTATCGACGCCGCCATGCTCGCGGGCGCGATTCCCGCGGGCGAGCGCGCCGCGCTGGCGCGGGCCTTCCGCGCCACCGGCAGCGCCAACGACGCCAAGCAGGCCGCCTGCCTCGAGCGCATGGCGGAGGCCATGGACGACGCGGGGCGGCTCGAGGCCTATCTCGGCCTCTTCCTGCGCAAGGACGGCGGCCCGCGCGCCGATTCGACGCTGGCGACCAAGGCCATGGGAACGGCCGCGAAGGAGCGGCTCGCCGCGGAGCGCGACCGGCTCGCCGGCCTTCGCGAGCGTCGCCGCGCCGCCGCCGCCCTCGCGCGCACCCGCGCGCTCTACCGCCTCGCCGGGGCGATCCTGGAGCGGGTCGAGGCCGAGAAGCGCCGGCTCGGCGCGCTCGACTTCGACGACCTCGTGCACCGCACGCTTGCGCTGCTGCGCCGGGGCGAGGCGGCGTGGCTGCTCTACAAGCTCGACCGCGGCATCGACCACGTGCTCGTCGACGAGGCGCAGGACACCAACCCCGAGCAATGGGAGATCCTGCGCCACATCACCGCCGAGTTCCATGCGGGCGAGGGCGCCGCCGCCGCACGGGCCGGCGCTGGTCCCCACGGCGGGCGCCCGCGCACGATCTTCGCCGTGGGAGACCCCAAGCAGTCGATCTACTCCTTCCAGGGCGCCGATCCCCGCCGCTTCGAGGAGAGCCGCCGCCACTGGCGCGGCCTCGCGCAGGCGGGCGGCTACCCGTTCGAGGAGGTGCCGCTCACGGTCTCCTTCCGCTCGGCGCCGACCGTGCTTTCCGCCGTCGACCGGGTCTTCGCCCTGCCGGACCATTACCGCGGCCTCGATCCGTCGGACGAGGCGCACGGCACGGTGCACGAGAGCGTGCGGCCGGACGCGCCCGGCCTCGTCGAGCTGTGGCCGGTCGAGCGACCGAACCCGCGCGCCGAGCCCGACGCCTGGACGCATCCCGTCGACACGCCCGACGAGACCGCCCCGGCCATCGTCGCCGCGCGCCGCGTCGCCCGCGCGATCCGCACCTGGACGACGTCGGGCGACCATTGCGGGCGCGTGCGCCGCGCCGGCGACGTGCTCGTGCTCGTGAGGAAGCGCAACGCAGCCTTCCACGCCGTGATCAAGGCACTCAAGGACGCCGGGCTGCCGGTCGCGGGCGCCGACCGGCTCTCGCTCACCCGCCACATCGCGGTCGAGGACCTGATCGCGGCGGGTCGCGCGGCGCTCCTGCCGCAGGACGACCTGACGCTCGCCGCCGCGCTGAAGTCCCCGCTCGTCGCGCTCGACGACGACGACCTCGTACGCCTCGCCGCCCGTCGGGAGCCCGAGACGAGCCTCGCGGACGCGATCGCCACGCGGGCGCGGGAGGGCGACCCGGCGGCAGCGCGCGCGCGGGACGCGCTCGACGCCTGGCGCGAGCTCGCGGCGGCGCACGGCCCCTTCGGTTTCTACGCCGCCCTGCTCGGCCCCCGCGGCGGGCGGCGCGCGCTGGTCGCGCGTCTCGGCTCGGAGGCGGGGGACGCGATC
The DNA here is from genome assembly GCF_052380005.1 of Salinarimonas sp. NSM. NCBI lineage: Bacteria > Pseudomonadati > Pseudomonadota > Alphaproteobacteria > Hyphomicrobiales > Salinarimonadaceae > Salinarimonas > Salinarimonas sp. NSM. Next base: position 698 of record NZ_JBQTCJ010000109.1, on the reverse strand, counting down.
GACGCCTTCCTCTCCCTGGCCCGCGAGGCGGAGGCGCCGGAGGCGCCCTCGCTCGCCCGCTTCCTCGCCGGCTTCGAGGGCACCGAGCGCGAGATCAAGCGCGACCTCGAGAGCGGCGCCGACGAGGTGCGGGTCATGACCGTGCACGGCGCCAAGGGCCTCGAAGCGCCGGCCGTCGTCGTGCTCGACGACGCCGGCGCGCAGGCGGGGCGGCTCTCGCCGCTCGTCGCGCTCGCCGTCGGCCGCGACGAGACCTTGCCGGTCTGGTCGCCGGGCAAGGAGCACGACTGCGACGCGCTCGGCGAAGCGCGCGAGGCGGCGCGGCTGCGCGCGACGGAGGAGGCGAACCGTCTGCTCTACGTGGCGCTGACCCGCGCCGAGAGCCACCTCGTCGTCGCCCCCTACATCAACCGCGCGGACCGGGACGCGCCGGAGACCGCCTGGTCCACGATGGCGAACGTGGCGCTCGCCGGCACGCCGGGGCCGGTCGAGACCGACCTGCCCTACGTCTCCGGGGCGCTGGTCTGGCGCGAGAACCACACGGCGTCGGCGCCCACGGGGCCCGCCGCGCAGGCGCGCGGCACCGACGACGGCGCGGGCGCCGAGCCCGTGTCGCCCGCACGGCCCGAGCCGGACCCCGCATGGCTCTTCGCCCCGGCCGAGGACGAGCGCGAGGCGGCGCCGCCGCTGCGGCCCTC
>NZ_JBQTCJ010000108.1:0-4679 GCF_052380005.1 Salinarimonas sp. NSM | reverse complement strand
TCGAGGACCTCGTGGCCTTCGTCGGCGAGCGCCGCGACATCGGGCTCAAGCGGGCGCTCGAATGCGACGTGCGCCTCGTCCACTACGAGGACGGGCGGCTCGAGTTCGCGCTCGCCGACTCGGGCCGGCGCGACCTGCCCAACGAGATCTCCCGCAAGCTCGCCGAGCTCACCGGCCGGCGCTGGATGGTGGCGCTCTCGCGCGAGGAGGGCGCGCCGCCGCTCGCCGAGGTCGCGGCCGAGGCCGCCCGCGAGCGCCGGCGCGACGCGCAGAACCACCCCCTCGTCCAGAGCGTGCTCGCCCGCTTCCCCGGCGCGCAGATCGTCGACGTGCGCGAGCGCGCACCCGCCGAGGACGAGGCCGGCGCCGCGCCCGGCGGCGGCATCTCGGAGGCGGCCGAGCCGATGGAGCCGCCGGCGGAGGACGAGGAGCTCTGAGGATGGCCCGTCGCTTCGAGCCCCATAGCCGCCGGCCCCGCCGCGCTCTATCCTCCCCCTCATGAGCACGCCCGCCCCGCCGCAGACCGGTTTCGCCCTCGACCCCCGCCTCGAGGCGGACACGCGCCCCGTGGGCGATCTCTCCCTCTCCAGCGTCCTCCTGATGAACGACGCGCGCTTCCCCTGGCTGATCCTGGTGCCGCGCCGGCCGGGCCTCGTCGAGATCGCCGATCTCGCGGAGGGCGACGCGCAGGCGCTGATGGCGGAGATCCGCGTCGCGACGCGCGTCATCCTCGAGGTGGCGCGCCCGGACAAGGTGAACGTGGGCGCCCTCGGCAACATCGTCTCGCAGCTCCACGTCCACGTGCTCGCGCGATTCGCGTCGGATCCAGCCTGGCCGGGTCCCGTCTGGGGCCACGGAACGCGCATCCCCTACCCGCCGCACGCGGTCGAGGCGCTGCTCGAGCGCCTGCGCGCGGCCTTCGCCGCCGCCTGACCCCCGCGGCACGAGAGACATCCCCATGCAAGACACCAATCCGCCGCTCGGCTTCGCCACGAACGGGCTCGTGCGGCACACGAGCGAGCGCGGCGACGCGGCGCTCGTCCGGCACGCGGGCGACCCGCAGGCGCTCACCGTGCTCTTCTGCGGCGACACGCCGCTGCTGCGCCGCGAGGGCGAGGGAGCGGACGGGCCGCTCGGCGCGCTCCACCCGCAGCCGGTGCTCGACGGGATCGCGATCGCGGTCCAGGTCTTTCTCGGCACGCTCGACGGTCGCCCGGTCCTCGCGACCGCCGCGCCGGCGGATGCGGTCGAGGCGCTCGCGACGCGCACCGGCGCCGAGCCGCACGACCTGCGCGGGCTGGCCACGCAGGGCCTCGTGCCCGAGCGCGAGATCGGGCTCCTCGCCCAGGCGAAGTCGCTGCTCTCCTGGCATCTGCGCCACGGCTTCTGCGCCAATTGCGGCGCGCCGACGCGGCTGTCCGCCTCCGGCTACCGCCGCGACTGCGACGCCTGCGGCGCCCAGCACTTCCCGCGCACGGACCCCGTCGTGATCATGCTGATCACGCGGGGCGACCGCTGCCTGCTGGGCCGCCAGGCGCGCTTCCCCACCGGCAATTACTCCTGCCTCGCGGGCTTCCTCGAGCCCGGCGAGACGGTGGAGGACGCCGTGCGCCGCGAGACCTTCGAGGAGGCGGGCGTGCGGGTCGGCACGGTCTCCTACGCCCTCTCCCAGCCCTGGCCCTTTCCCTCCTCGCTGATGATCGGCTGCGTCGGCGAGGCGCTCGGCGACGCGCTCGACATCGACCGCGAGGAGCTGGAGGACGCGCGCTGGTTCACCCGCGACGAGGTGCGCCTGATGCTCGCGAACGCGCATCCCGACGGGCTGCGCGTTCCGCCTCCGGTCGCGATCGCGCACCACCTCGTGCGGCTGTTCGTGACGTGAGGTCGCTGCGCGCGCGGGCTCACCCCGCGAGCAGCCTCAGCGCCTCCTCGTGGACCCGCTTGTCGCCGGACGCCACGATCGTGCCCCCGCCGGAGGGATCGCCGCCGTCCCACGTCGTGACGACGCCGCCGGCGCCCTCGATGATCGGGATCAGCGCGACGATGTCGTAGGGCTTCAGCCCGGCCTCGACCACGATATCGACGTGGCCGGCGGCGAGCATGCAATAGGCGTAGCAGTCGAAGCCGAAGCGCACGTTGCGCGCCGCCGCCTCGACCCGCTCGAAGGCCTCCCGTTCCGCGCCCGGCGCGAACAGGCGGGGGCTCGTCGACGACAGGGTCGCCTCGGCGAGGCTCGCGCAGCGGCGCGTGCGCAGCCGCCGCTCGCCGGTGGCGGAGCCGTTGCCGGCTCCCGGGATCGGGCCGCGATAGGTCGCCTTGCCGCCGTCGCCGAAGAAGCGCTCGCCGGTGAAGGGCTGGTGCATCAGGCCGTAGCAGGGCCGGCCGTTGCGAGTGAGCCCGATGAGCGTGCCCCAGGTCGGCAGGCCGGCGATGAAGGCGCGGGTGCCGTCGATCGGGTCGAGCACCCAGACGTACTCGGCGCCCTCGCCCTCCGTCCCGTACTCCTCGCCGACGATGCCGTGTCCCGGAAAGGCGCGCTTGACGAGGTGGCGCATCGCCGACTCGCCCGCCTTGTCGGCCTCCGTCACCGGATCGAAGCCGCCGTCGCGGCCGCCCTTGTCGGAAGCGGCCATCGCGGTGCGGAAGAAGGGCAGGATCGCCTTGGCCGAGGCGGTGGCGAGATCGTCGACGAAGCTTGCGATGTCGTACAGGGCCATGCCGGCGTGCCTCGCGTGGAAGAACCGGGTCCTCCATCTCACGATGGGCGCGCAGGAACAAGCCGGAGGGTCAGCCCCGGTCGCGCTCAGGCGCGGGACGCAATGCCGGCGCGGTCCCGGGGCCGGGTCATGCGCCGAATGCATGAGGCTACGCGCGAGAGGCGGACCATCCGGTCTTTCCGGGACTTGTCATTTGTGCGGCGCAATGTATATTGTGCAGTGCGGTAGGGCATGGCGTTGTCCTCCCGTATGCCCTCCTTGGGCGTTTCCTCCCTAGACTTAGGGCCGCTCTCCGGAGCGGCCCCTTTTTTTGTCCTGGAAGGGTGCCGCCCGGCACGCGCGGCGGGAAGACCGCCATTGGTCGGCGCGGCGTCGGAAGGAGTTTCCGAGCGTCAGGCCACCTTCGCGGCCTTCGCCGCCGCCGGTATCTCCGGCAGCTCGATGTCGACCTCGAGCAGAGACATCGATTCGCCCCGGTCCATCTTGACCCGCACCTTGTCGCGCTCGACCGGCACGTGCTTGGCGATCACGGCGAGGATCTCCTCGCGCAGCACCGCGACGAGATCGGAATTGCCGATCACGGCGCGCTCGTGCGCGAGCAGGACCTGGAGCCGCTCGCGCGCAACCGGCGCGGACGAGCGACGCGTGAACAGGTTGAGCAGGTTCATGCGGCCCTCCTTCCGAAGAGCTTGCCCAGGAAGCCCTTCTTCTCGCTGGGTACCACCACCGGCAGCGTGGCGCCCTCGAGACGCCGCGCCGCGTCGAAATAGGCGCGGGCGGGCGTGGAGCCCGGCTCGCAGAGGGTCACGGGGCTGCCGAGATTCGACGCGCGCAGGACGTCCTGGCTCTCCGGGATGATGCCCAGAAGCGGGATCGAGAGGATCTCGAGGACGTCGTCGACCTTGAGCATGTCGCCGCGCTCGGCCCGGATCGGGTCGTAGCGCGTGAGCAGCAGGTGCTTGTCCATCCGCTCGCCGGCTTCCGCCTTGAGCGTCTTCGAATCGAGGAGCCCGATGATGCGATCGGAATCGCGCACCGAGGAGACCTCGGGGTTCGTCACCACGATCGCGGCGTCGGCGTGGCGCATGGCCAGCGTGGCGCCACGCTCGATGCCGGCGGGGCTGTCGCAGATCACCCAGTCGAACTTCTCGCGCAGCTCGTCCATGACGCGCGCGACGCCCTCGGCGGTGAGGTTGTCCTTGTCGCGCGTCTGGGAGGCCGGGAGCAGGTGGAGCGTGTCGCACCGCTTGTCCCGGATCAGCGCCTGGGCGAGCTTCGCGTCGCCCTGCACCACGTTGATCAGATCGTAGACCACGCGCCGTTCGGCGCCCATCACCAGGTCGAGATTGCGCAGGCCGACGTCGAAGTCGACGACCACGACGTTCTTGCCCTGCGAGGCCAGGGCGGCCCCGAGCGCTGCGGTCGAGGTCGTCTTGCCGACGCCTCCCTTACCCGATGTCACGACGAGAACCTTGGCCATCGCCACCACCTCCGTTGTCACCCCCGCGTCGTCGACGTCTTTCGTCAGCCGATCGCCGCAATCTTCATGGCATCGCCCTCGAGCCAGACCTGTGCCGGCTGGCCGCGCAGCGATGCCCCGATGTCCTCGGCCGTCTTGTAGAGGCCGTCGATCGCCACGAGCTCGGCTTCGAGCCTGCGGCAGAAGATGCGCGCGCGCGGATCGCCGGTGGCGCCCGCGAGCGCCCGGCCGCGCAGCGCGCCGTAGACGTGGATCGAGCCGCCGGCGACCACCTCTGCGCCGGAGGCGACGGAGCCGAGCACCGTGACGTCGCCTTCCGTGAAGACGATCGACTGGCCCGAGCGGACCGGCTGGTCGATGATCAGCGACGGCGTGGACTGCGGCGCCTGCGCGTCCGAGCCGGCGGCGCCCGACACCGCCGCGACCGCGTCGGCAGCGGCCTTGGCCGCGGCCTCGGCGGCCGCCGCCACGCCGGCCGGGGC
>NZ_JBQTCJ010000107.1:0-5140 GCF_052380005.1 Salinarimonas sp. NSM | reverse complement strand
GGTGCGGGCGCAGCGTGTGTGTCCGGGGCTTTCCGGAGGCCGCCGGGCGGGGGGGGGCCCGGGGCGGGGGCGGGCGCGCCCCCCGCCACCCCCGCCCGTCTCTACCAGCAAGCCGGGCCGCCGCCCAGCCGGCGCGCGGCGCATACGCTCAGGCCGCGACCCGCGCGAGGAAGCGCTCGACTTCCGTTTCCATCCGCGCGGAGGCACCGGAGACCGCCTTGGCCGCCTCCTCCACCGCCCGCGCGGTCTCGCTCGAGCGCTCGGCCGCGTGGGTGACCTCGCCGAGCCCCGCGGTGATCTCGTCGGTGCCGCGGGCGGCGTCCTGGACGTTGCGCGAGATCTCCGCGGTCGCCGCGCCCTGCTGCGTCATCGCCGAGGCGATGGCGGCGGTGGCGACGTCGATCTCGCGCATGCGCTCGGTGATCTGGCGGATCGCACCGACGGCCCCGTCGGTCGAGCCCTGGACGCCGACGATGTGGCGGGCGATCTCCTCCGTCGCCTTGGCGGTCTGGGTCGCGAGCGCCTTCACCTCGGCGGCGACGACGGCGAAGCCCTTGCCCGCCTCGCCTGCGCGGGCGGCCTCGATCGTGGCGTTGAGCGCGAGCAGGTTCGTCTGGTCGGCGATGGAGCGGATGAGGTCGACCACGTCGCCGATCCGCTGGGCCGCCTCGGCGAGCCCGGCGATGTTGCCGTCCGTCGCCTCCGCCTCGCCCAGCCCCTGCTCGACCAGCCCGCGGGCGCGCTCGAGCTGCCCGCCGATCTCGGAGATCGAGGCCGCGAGCTCCTCGGTGGCGCTCGCCACCGTGGCGACGTTGCCCGCCGCCTGGCGCGAGCCGGTGGCGGCGGAGCCGACCGCGCCGCTCGCCCGGTCGGAGACCGCCGTCATGTCCTTCGCGCGGGTGCGCAGGTCCGCCGTCTGGTCGCGCAGGCCCGCCGCGATCTCCGAGGCGCCGCGGCGGAAGTCGGCGATCGCCGCGTCGAGCACCTCGCGGCGCGCGCGGTCGGCCTCGAGCACCATGCGGCGCTCGGCCTCGAGCCCCGCGGCAGTGCGGCTGCGCTCGGCGAGCACCGAGAGCGCGCGGGCGACGGCGCCGATCTCGTCGGCCCGCGCCGCGTGCGGAATCGGCGCGTCCGCGTCGCCCTCCGCGAGCCGCTCGACACGCCCGGCGATGGTCGCGAGCGGCGCGAACATGCGCTGCGCCATGATGCCGGAGCCCGCGATCACGATCAGGGCGATGACGCCGGCGACGACGAGCATGCCGCCGAGCGCCTCGTTCTTCACCGCCGTGAAGCTCTCGCTCGGCATGCCGATGAAGAGGATGCCGTTGACCCCGCCCGCGGCGTCGACCGTCGGGTAGTAGATCGTCAGGTAGTCGCGCCCGAACAGTGTCGCGGGACCCGTGTAGGTGTTCCCGGCGCGCACGACCGCCTGGGCGGGGTGGTCGGCCGCGAGGTAGGTGCCGTGGGCGCGCTCGCCGTTCTCCTTGCGCAGGTTCGTGGAGCGGCGCACGAAGTTGTTCTGCGCCGGGTCGAGTGCGAACACCGTGGCGACGCCGCCCGTCATCGCCGCCGTGGTGTCGACGACCGCATGATCCTCGAAGGTCGTCAGGTCTGGGGAGACGGCCCGGCCCACCTCGGCGCCGGAGACGGTGACGCGCGCGTCGGGCATGCGCTCGGCGAAGACCAGCGCCAGCGTACGCAGATGGCCGCCCGCCTGCTCGTAGAGCATGCGCTCGAGCTGCTGCGATATTTCCCGGGCCGCGAACGACCACATCGCCCCGGCCGTCACGGCGACGGACAGGACGACGACCGCGAGAACCTTCTTCGACAAGGTGAGCTTCTTGAGCATCGATCTACAGCTCCATGTTCGGAACTGTTTCATTCGGCGTGCGAAAATCTAACAAACGCTTTAGAGCTGATGAACTGCAACTCTTCGAGGCATAAATTCCTCTATGGCGGCGCATCACGCCACCGAACGCTGCCGCAGGAAGTCCTCGACGGCCTCGCGCCCCGGCGCCCCGTCGCGCCCACCGAAGCGCATGCACTTGATCGCGGCCGCGGCGGAGGCGAAGCGCGCCGCCTCGATCTCGTCGGCCCCCTCCGCGAGGCGCACGGTGAAGGCGCCGTGCCAGACGTCGCCGGCGGCGAGCGTGTCGACGACGGGCACGGCGAAAGCCGGCATGTGCTCGACTCGCTCGCCCGCCCAGTAGAACAGCCCCTCCCCGCCGTTGGTCACGGCGATCCAGCAGGGTACGGAGGGTCGGTAGGATTCGAGCGCCGTGCGCGCGTCGGCGTGGCCGGTGATGTCGCGCAGGCCCTGCATCGAGAAGGCGACGTGGGTCGCGAGCGAGAGCACCTCGGGGGCCCGTGTCGGGTCGCGGTCGGCGTCGAGCACGGCGGGGATGCCGGCGTCGCGGGCGAGCCGGAAGAGATGCGCGGTCGCCTCCTGCCAGCGCGTGTCTCCGAGCACGGCGCGGGTGCCGTCGGGCAACGCGTCGGGAAGCCAGTCGGTCTCGCGCGGCATCGCCGGATCCGCGTGGGAGACGACGAGCCGCTCGCCGATCGCGTCCACCACGATCGCCGAGATCGGCGAGGGAAAGCCCGGCACCCGCCGTACCCGGCTGCAGTCCACGCCCTCCCGCGTGAGGCGATCGACGATCTCGGCGCCGGCCCAGTCGTCACCCAGGCGCGCCAGCAGCGTCGCGTCGGCGCCCAGCCGCGTCATGGCGATCGCGGCGTTGGCCGCGGTGCCGCCGGTCGTCGTGGTGAACCCGTGCGCCCGGTACTTCTCCGCGCGCGTCGGCATCTCCGCGACCGCGTAGACGTGGTCGAGGGTGGCGATGCCGACGCTGAGGAGCCGCGGGCGCACGGCGCATCATCCCGGGCGAGCCGGCGCCGCCCTCACCAGGAGCCGGTATTGGGCATCGACGCCCACGGCTCCTGCGGCGGCAGCGACTCGCCGCGCTGGAGCAGCTCGATCGAGATCCCGTCCGGGGAGCGCACGAAGGCCATGTGGCCGTCCCGCGGGGGGCGGTTGATGGTGACGCCGGCGTCCATCAGCTTCTGGCAGGTGGCGTAGATGTCGTCGACCCGGTAGGCGAGATGGCCGAAATTGCGGCCGCCCGTGTACTCGTGCTCGTCCCAATTGTAGGTGAGCTCGACCTGGGGGGCGCGCGTCTTCTCGACGTTGCCGATGTCGCGTTCGGCGGCGAGGAAGACGAGCGTGTACCGGCCCTTCTCGTTGTCGATGCGCCGGGTCTCCACGAGCCCGAGCTTGTCGACGTAGAAGTCGAGCGCCGCCTCGAGATTGCCGACGCGGACCATGGTGTGCAGGTATTCCATCACGTGTTCCTCCGTTCGCGGGGATGAAAGGCCCGTGAGGCGGCCCGTGTCAAACGCGCGGGGTCGAACGCGCGGCCGGCGCGATCGGGCCGAAGGTTCCTCGGGCGCGGCGCGCGCGGCCGGGCGAGGCGCGCTCACGAGCGCGGGGCCGGGACCGCGCCGTCCGGGACCGCGTCGTCGAGGACCGTGTCGTCGGGGGCCCCGGAGGCCGACACGGCTGCGGCATCGCGCGCATGGTCGCCGCCGACGGGCGCGGCCCCCTCCCCCGCGACCTCCGGACGCTTCGCCTTGGTCAGCTCGGCCGAGACGGCGCTCGTGGCCAGGACGTTGACGAAGCCGGTGCCGGCGGCCTCGCGCGGGCGAAGGCGGATACGCACGGCGACGAAGGCCGCGAGCACGAGGCAGATCGCGCCCACGTAGAGGAACAGGGCCTGCGGACCCGCCACCTGCATGAGCGCGGTGGCCGGGAGCGGCCCGAGCGTCGCGCCGATCGCCCACGACACGAGCATGCTCGACACGGTGGGCACGATCGCCTCGGGCGCCACGAGGTCGCAGGCGTGCGCCACGCACACCGCGTAGATGCAAAGCGCCACGCCCCCGAAGAGGCCGAAGGCGAGAACGAGGACGAGCGGCGGCATCGCCAGCGTACTCGCCGCGACGATGAGCCCGCTCGCGAGCGCGGTGCCGCCGAACAGCCCCGCGATGACGGTGCGCCGGTCGACCTTGTCCGAGAGCCAGCCGAGCGGCCATTGGAAGACGAGGCTTCCCGCCTGGATCGCCAGCAGGAGCAGCGCCGCCTCGCCGGGGGCGAGCCCCACCGCGACGCCGTAGACGGAGGCGACCGCGATCACCGGCCCGTTGATCAGGCCGACCGCGAAGGCGCCGACCACGGCCGAGGGCGCGAGCCGCATGAGCGAGGGGATCGCGAGGCGCACGCGCACCGGCGGACGCGGCTCGCGGGTGGGCGTCGCGGCGATCGGGATCAGCGACAGGCTCATTCCCGCCGCCATCAGCATGAGGAGCCCCGCGCCCTCGACCGCGCCGAGCCCGATGCCGAGCGGCGAGAGCACGAGGGCCGTCTTCGTGGCCAGCAGGTAGAGCGCGATCACGCGCCCGCGGTTCGCCGCGCTCGCGGTGGCCGAGACCCAGCTGTCGATGACCGTGAACAGCCCCGCGAGCGCGAGGCCCGACACGCCGCGCAGCACGATCCAGGCGACCGGGCCCTGCGCGATCTCGAAAGCGAGCACGATCGCACCCGACAGGGCCGCCAGGCTCGCATAGGTTCGAATGTGGCCCACGGTTCGGACGAGCGGCGGCGCGAGCAGGCAGCCCAGCGCGAAGCCGATCCCGTAGGCGGCGGCGACGGCGCCGATGTCGATGATGGTCAGGCCGTCGGCGCGCATCCGCAACGGAAGGAGGACCTGCAGGAGCCCGTTCGCGCCCTGGAGCATGAAGGCGGCCATGGTGATCGTCGCGATCGCGGCGGCCGGGCGAAGAGTACGGGTCTCGGGAAGGGGGCTCGCGATCATGCTGGGACGGCGGCTCTTTGAGGGTCGGAGAGGAGCGAGGCCGGGCCTGCGGCGCCCCGCCGCGGGGTGCTGCGCCAGCATCCGCCATTCGCCGCGCCAATGCAGCCGTTTTGCGACCGCCACCGACCGAATTTCGACGCGTCGTGCACAGCGATCCACAGGCCGGCCCCGGGAAAGTCCGCGAAAGGCCGTTGACGGCGAATCGGGATGCGCCTATACCCCGGCTCCCGACGCGGCGGGGCCTTCTCAGGAGGGTTCGGCCGGATCGG
>NZ_JBQTCJ010000106.1:0-5424 GCF_052380005.1 Salinarimonas sp. NSM | reverse complement strand
GCCGCGTGCTCGCGGAGCGCGGCGCGACCGGTCGAACCGAGGATTTCTCCCTCGTGCGCTTCACGGGAGTGGCGCACGAGGCGGGCACGCTCGTCGACGCCGTCATCGCCGCGACCGACGGCCGGGCGCTCCTCGCCGCGTGAGGATCACGTCGTCTCCCCGGTCCCCGCCCGCCCGGTGACGCGGCGGTAGTGCGCCCACAGGAGCTTCGCCGCGACCCCCCGCCAGGGCCGCCACCCCTCGGCCAGCGCGACGAGCGCCTTCGCGTCGGGGCGGGCCTCGAGCCCGTAGATCATCCGCGCGGCCTCCTGCAGGGCGAGATCCCCCGCGGCGAAGGCGTCGGCGTGGCCGAGGCAGAACAGGAGGTAGACGTCGGCCGTCCACGGCCCGATCCCGTGCACGGCGACGAGCCGCGCCCGCGCGTCGTCGGCGGGCATCGTGCCGAGCTCGGCGAGCGGCAGGGCGCCGGTCGCGACCGCCTCGGCGACGGCCCGCAGCGTGCGGATCTTCGGGCGCGAGAGGCCGGCCGCGCGCAGCGTCTCGTCGGAGGCCACCCGCAGGGCGTCGGCCGTCATCTCCGGCAGCGCCGCCTCGAGCCGCGCGTTGATCGCAGCAGCGCTCGCCACCGACACCTGCTGGCCCACCACGATCCAGGCGAGCCCCGCGAAGCCCTCCGGGCGCTTGCGCAGCGCCGGCACCGAGCCCTCGGCGACGGCGCGCGCCAGGGCCGGATCACGCGCGACGAGCTCGGCGAGCCCTTCGCGCAACCGCTCCTCGCTGTCGAGACGCGCGTCCATCGCCTATCTCCAGGTCTCGAGCCGCCATGCCGGTATCGCCGACGTCCTTCCTGTCGCAGGGTGACCCGTGACGCAACCCGTCTTCCGCTTCGCGCCGAGCCCCAACGGCCGCCTGCATCTCGGCCACGCCTACTCGGCGCTGGAGAACGCCCGGCTCGCCGCGGATACCGGCGGACGCCTCATCCTGCGCATCGAGGACATCGACACGACCCGGTGCCGCGAGGACCTCGTCGCCGCCATGCTGGACGACCTCGCCTGGCTCGGCATCCCCTTCGAGCCCGCGCCGATGCGCCAGTCGACCCGATTTCCCGTCTACGCGGCCGCGGCCGGGCGCCTGCGGGCGCGCGGTCTCCTCTATCCGTGCGGCTGCACCCGCCGGGAGATCGCCGACGCCGTCGCCGCCCGGGAGGAGGAGACCGGCGCGCCCGCCCCACGAGACCCGGACGGCGCGCCGCTCTATCCCGGCACCTGCCGCGGGCGCGACCCCGCCGCAATCCTCGCCGAGGGCCGGCTCGTCGCCTGGCGGCTCGCGATGGACGCGGCGCTGGCCGCCGCGCCTGGCCCGCACGCCTACGCCCGGTTCGACGACGACGGCGCGCCCGTCCCCGTCGCCGCCGACCCCGCTCGCTGGGGCGACGCGGTGATCGTGCGCAAGGAGATCCCGACGAGCTACCACCTCGCCGTCGTCGTCGACGACGGCGCGCAGGGCGTCACCCACGTGGTCCGCGGCAAGGACCTGGAGGCCGCGACCGATCTCCACGTCCTGCTCCAGCGCCTGCTGGACCTGCCGACGCCGCTCTACCGCCATCACGGCCTCGTGCGGGACGACGCGGGCGAGAAGCTGGCCAAGTCGCTCGGCTCGACGCCGCTCGCGGACCTGCGTGCGGCCGGCTGGACGCCCGACGACGTGCGCGCCGCCGTGCGGGCCGTGGCGACCGGCGCGCCGTAGGCGGCGTGCTCAGCCCGTCACCAGCCAGAGCCACCCCGCCATCGTCACGACCGCGAGCGCCGTCGACAGCGCCACCGCGCTCGAGGCGAGCCCGACGCCCGAGCGGTAGGTCTGCGCCAGCAGGAAGGCGTTGATGCCCGACGGGCAGGCGGCGAACATCACCGCCACCGGGATCCAGGCCTCCGGAACGGGGAACACGAAGGTGGCGAGCAGCCAGACCAGGAGCGGGTGGAGCAGGAGCTTGCCCGCCGCGATCGTCGCGGGCAGCGGCAGCCCCGCCGCGAGCCCGTAGCGTGCGAGCGCGATCCCCATCGCGACGAGCGCCGCCGGCGCGGCGGCGTCCGCCAGCATGCCGATCATCCGCCACGCCGGCTCCGGCACGCCCTCGGCGAAGGGCCGCAGCGCGGCCCCGAGCGCGATGCCGATGATGATCGGGTGCGTCGCGAGCTTCCTCGCGATGCCGGCGAGCGAGGCGCCGCGCCCCTCGACGAGGAGCGTCGCCGCGCTCATCGTGATCGGAAGGTGGATCGCGACGAGCAGGAACAGCGGCACGGCGGCCGCGTCGCCGAAGGCCTTGAGGATCAGCGGCACGCCGATCAGCACGGTGTTCGACTGCGCCGCCGAGAAGCCCGCGACCACGGTCTCGATGCCCACGCGCCCGAAGGCGTGGCGCGCGAGGAGCCCGACCGCCGCCCAGACCGCCGCGAGCGCGAGGAAGTAGGAGGCCCAGTAGCCCCACGGCTCGGCGAGCGGGACGTCCCCGCGCGCCAGGGTGTCGAGGATGAGGCACGGCAGCGCGATGGCGAAGACGAACTGTGTGAGTCCCGTTCCCGCGGTCTCGTCGATGATGCCGCGCTTGCGCGCCGCGAAGCCGACGAGCACCAGGCCGAAGATCGGCAGGACCACCAGGAGGGCGTCGATCATCGCCGCGCGGCCGCTCTCAGCCGCCCGTGCCCTGCGCGAAGCGGACCGGGCCGCCCGCGCGGTCCATCAGCTCGACGACCTGGTCGCGCTGGCGGGCGAAATCGGCGAGCGCACGCCCGTCGAGCTCGCGCGAGCGTGGGACGCGGATCTTCAGCGGGTCGACGAAGCGGCCGTTGACCATGACCTCGTAGTGCAGGTGCGGACCCGTCGAGAGGCCGGAATTGCCGAGGTAGCCGATCACCTGGCCCTGCGTGACGCGCACGCCGGGCTGGATGCCGTCGCCGATCCGCGACATGTGGGAGTAGGTCGTGACGTAGCCGTTGGCGTGCTGGATCTCGACGCGGCGCCCGTAGCCGCCCTCCCAGCCGGCCACCGTGACGGTGCCGGCCCCGGCGGCGAAGATCGGCGTGCCGACGCGGTTCGCCCAGTCCACGCCGGTGTGCATGCGCGCGTAGCGCAGCACCGGGTGGCGGCGCATGCCGAAGCCCGAGGTCAGGCGCCCGTCGGCGATCGGCTTGCGCATCAGGAACTTCTTGAGCGACCGTCCTTCCGCGTCGAAATAGTCGATCGCGCCGCTCTCCGGGTCGTGGAAGCGGTAGACCCGGCTCGTCTCGCCGCCGATCGTCAGCGCGGCGGAGAGGATCTCCGGCGGCGTGTCCGGCTCGGGCTGAGTATAGAACACGTCGATGGCGTCGCCCGGCTGCACCCGGCGCTGGAAGTCGACGTCGTAGGCGAAGACCTGCACGAGCTCCTCCACCGTGTCGCGGGAGAGGCCGTGCTTCATCGCCGTCTCGAACAGGCTCTCGTAGAGCCGCGCGCCGCTCTGGCCCTCGTCCGCCTGGGCGACGGCGGTCTCCGCCGGCTGCGGCTCCTCGGGGACCGGGACGGCGACGAAGTCGTAGGCGTCGGTGACGGCGGCGATCGCCTCGACGCCGCGCTCGCCGTAGAGCACGATGCGCAGGAGGCGGCGCGGATCGCCGGGACGGGCGCCGTCGCGCACGAGGAGGCGCATCGGCTGGCCGGCGGGGAGGGCCGCGACGGTCTCCGCCCCTCCGAGCGCCGCGACCGCGCGCGCGACGTCCTCCACGGCGACGCCGTGCTCGGCGAGGAGCTGCGGCAGCGTCTGCTCGCGCCCGAGCGCGACGCCGATCTCCGCGGCTTCGTCCTCGCTCTCCGCGGGCGTGCGCTTGGGCAACGTGGTGACGTTCTCCGGGATGACGCGCACCTCGATCGAATCGAACGGCGTGTCCTCGACGGCGGCATAGGCGGCGAGACCGGGGAGGGCGGCGGGACCCACGGTGCGCCCGAGCATCGCCTGGGCCGGAAGCGGCAGGCCGCGCCGCTGGCCGGCGGTGAGCGCGATGCGGCGCTCCTCCATCACCTGGGCGGCGGCGTCGGCATCCGCGAGGGCGGGAGAGACGGGACCCGGCGCCACCTCGGCCAGCGCCCGGCGGAGGACGGTGACGTCCGCCTCCTCCGGAGCGAGCTCCGCGACCGCGGGGGCGGGCTGCGACGTCTCCTCGCCTCCCTCCGCGAGGTACCGCATCGGGTCGAAGCGCGGGACGTCGGCCGCGTGGACGCCGGTCGTGCGCGACAGGCCCGTGGCCAGGCGCGTGAACGACTGGACGCGGATCATCTCGCGCTCGCCCACCCGCTGCGCCATGGGTGCCTCGAACGTGCTCGTCGCCGTGACCGTGAGCGTCGTGCGCAGGAGGCGATCGGCCTTGGCGGCGCCGCCTCTCGGCCCTCCGGCGCTCCGCTCCGCCGCGTGCGGGACGATGCGCTCGGCCGGCGCGACGAGCGCCGTCGACCCCTCGATCGCGACGACGATGGCGGCCCCGATGAGGAGCGCGCCGGTCGCACCGGTGAGCACGCCCCCGGCGAGCCAGCGCCAGGAAACGGCGCGGCGGGCGATCGGCGCGTCGTCGCCCGCGGGGTCGAGCGGCGGCTCGCCGCCGAGCGGGAAGGCGCGGTCCGCGGCGTGGCGGCGGCCGGGAGCGGGGGCGCCGGTCGGCGAGAGCGGGCGCGTCCCGGCGCGGCGCACGCCGTCCCCGGCGGGAGTGGCGTCGAGCGGGTGTGAGCCGGATGCCCGGGGATCGGAAGCGGGGAGGTCCCGAGCCGCCGCCCCGGACGTGGCCGTCCCGGACATGCTCGACCCGGGCGCCGAGGCTTCGGTCGCGAACGCGCCCGCCCCGCCGCCCCGCGTCGGCCCGTCGTCGCCCGGATCTGGGTTGCCTGCCTTCATGCCCCGTCGTGATCTCGCTCGAACGTGCGTGCGGCGTCCCCGCTCTTCCCGGCGCGGTCGGCTCGGCCGCACCATAGCCAAGCCGCCGGCCGGATGGCAACGCTCGGCGGCGGCTTCGGCTTCGGCGGCGGCGGCGGACGGAGCCGGATCCGGCGGACGTGTCGCACGGGCTTCTCTCGCTCCGGTGACTGCTCTCCCAAGGTGACGGCATTGAGGCGCCGTGAGGGCGTTGCAGGAGGGCGGGCGTGGCGGCATGCACGGGTTCCGGCACACGGCGAATCGCGGCGCGGCGAAAAATTCATGACGGCCTGTTGACAGCTCCGATGGGCGTCGGTAGATAAGCGCCATCGACGCCGGGCGCTTCGACGCCGCGGCGGTTTCGCTTCCTCTGGAGAGCGTTGGGTGCCGGAACCGGCCTTGGTCGGAACGGAACCCGTTTTCCCGAGTGCGAGACACGCTCTTTGACATTGTCGAGAAGGAAGAAGGAGAAGCGTGGGCGGCCTTTTCGT
>NZ_JBQTCJ010000105.1:0-5646 GCF_052380005.1 Salinarimonas sp. NSM | reverse complement strand
CCAGCGTCTGGCCCGCCCAGGGGCCAGCCAGAATGCGCGCCAGTTCAATGACGCGAATATCGTCAAGGGGTCCGGTCATGGGCGTGGTGTCCTTGTGTTATGGTCGGACTTGAGACACTAGGCGCGCGGCCTTGCGCTGCCACCGGCGGAAATTTGCACCTTGCGGGCATAAAATGCCAGTTTGGGGGACAAATGCGACAGATTACAGGATGTGCCCCGTTTGCCCCCGTTTCAGTCCGTAGTTCAGCCCCCCGAAAGGTCGATTTCCAGATCTAGGAAGGGGGCGTATTGCTGCGCGCCAAAAATATCCCCATCCCCCGCGCTGCCCGATGGGCGCAGGCGCAAAATGGTGAATTTGATTGCCAGACCGGGGTCATATTCGACAAAATCCGTCAGGCGCGCGGGGTCGATATTGAGCACCTGACACACGGTTTCGCGGGTCAGGGAACCGGAGCGGCGCACAAGGTCATATGCCTCGCGTTCGCGGAAGATGATATCAAAGGTAATCTTGTCCGTTCCGGCGTTCTTGCTGCGGATTGTCTTGGCAAGGGTGGCAAGCTTTGTGGGGGTGTTCATGCCGCAGCTCCTGTTGTGACGATTTCGCTATGGGTCGGGAAAAGTTCCAGCGGGTCACGCACGGCCATAGTGTGGTTCAGCGTCCAGCGATAGGCGGGACTGGCGCGCATGACTTCGTCCAGAACAAAGGACACGCCC
This sequence comes from Salinarimonas sp. NSM, assembly GCF_052380005.1. NCBI lineage: Bacteria > Pseudomonadati > Pseudomonadota > Alphaproteobacteria > Hyphomicrobiales > Salinarimonadaceae > Salinarimonas > Salinarimonas sp. NSM. Next base: position 4,932 of record NZ_JBQTCJ010000105.1, on the reverse strand, counting down.
CCGGCTGTGCCCTTCACATCGGGCAGGCGGGCATAGAACAATTGCCGCGTGCCTGTCATGGCCACTTCTTCGGCCATCTCCAGCGTGGGCGCAACACCCTGAACCACCACGCACAGTTCATGGCCGGGCTTGTCGCGCATGGGGTCCATGTCGCCCATCACACCATTGCGCCCGAAGACATTGTAATGCAGTTCCCAGCCTTCATCCCCGAAACGGTCGCGGGTTTGCTGGCGCGCCCATTCGATGACGGCATCGACATTGGCAATTGTATAGGGATCACGAATTCCGGCCATCCCGACGAAGCGTTCGCCGACCTTGCCCGACCCTTCCAGCTTGACGCGAATTTCAGTCGCCGGCACGAATTTCATACCTGTCACGCGGGTTGTTTTATCGGCAATCTGGTCATAATGGCAGTCTGTCATGTCCAGCATGCCGCCAGCCACAAATTCATGGAACGGGTTGGAGCGTTCATACATGGCGTGCCCGGCCACTGAAGCGATGGTGCAGCGTTGTTCGGGCGACATGGCAGTGACATCCACCCAGTCGCGCGTAATCTCACCCAGCACGGTTTCCTTCGCCCCGTAGGGTTCCGCGCAAAAGCTGGCGCATTCCAGCACCTTGCCAAGATAGTAGGCCTGCGCTTCGGGAAACCCCCGGTGCAGCGCGGGGGCTGCGAAAATGGCGCTGTCGGAGGACCGGCCGCCGATGATGACATCACAGCCGTCTTCAAGCAGTTTCAAAAACGGATGCACGCCCGCCATGGCAACAATGCGGTCTGTCGCGTCAAGTTCATCTTCGGTCAGGTCGGCGCGGGCATCAAGCCCTTGCACGGCGGAACCCGCCCGGATGCTGGCGCGCACGCGTTCGGGGTCCACCTCGGAATAGAACCACCCCAGCCGGAAGGGGGCAAGCCCGTGTTTGGCCGCCAGATCGCGGATGATCTGCACATACATGTCAACGCGGCTATTGGTGCCGGTATCGCCTGCGGACCCGATGATCATGGGCACATTCTTTTCGCGGGCGGCCAGAAGCATCAGTTCCAGATCATGCTCCTGCCATGCCCGCGGGCTGGCGCAGGTGTCATTTCCCAAAGGGCCGGGGCCGATGTCATCGCTGCCGGAATCCGCGGCAATGATGTCAGGCGCGGCGGCAACACCCAACTGGAAGCTGCCGTTCTTGAGGGGGGCGAACCCCGGATGCCCGTTGGGGCTGATGACCGTCATGGATGACATATCTGCCTCTCTTAAATTCGTTTCAGTTATATATATGCAGCTTTCGTGCCATAATTTCATTTCATGTAGTGCATTGTAATGAAGTGATTTTGTAAAATTATTTGGCAGGATGTGCGATTGGCGGGCGCGCAAACCCCGCATGTGCGCGAATCGCGCGCCTGCTGGGCCAATCGGGTGGGGCGGGCACTGCCGCACCAGCCGCGTGCGTTTGTTGGCGCACAAGCGCCGCGCCTTGGTTTACGATAGTGGGGTGCAATCGACCCGGAAACCCGGGAACCCGTTTTCCGCCAAAGGCGCTACAGGCCCAGCTTCTGCATCTGGTGGCGCAGCGCGTGCCGGCTAAGGTGCAGCAGGCTTGCGGCGTCTTGCTGGTTGCCGCCGCTTTGTTGCAGCGCGCGCATGACCAGGCCGCGCTGAAATTCTGCGGTGGCGTCATGGAAACCGCCACTGGCGGTGACGGCCCCTTCTGCTGCGGGCGGTATCACGCGCGCGCCCGAACGAACCGTGCGCAAAATGCGGTCGGGCAGGTGGCGGGGCAGGATGATGTTTTCATCTTCAAGGATGAAAATCCGCTCCAGCAGGTTTTCAAGTTCGCGCACATTGCCCGGCCAGGGGTATTTGCGCAAGATATCGGCGGTTTCAGGGTCCAGCCCGCGAATGTCGCGCCCAAAGGCCATGTTGAAGCGTTCAATGAAGTGTTGGGCAAGCACAAGCACATCATCTCCCCGTTCGCGCAGGGCGGGAATGTTCAGGGACACAACCTGCAGCCGGTAATACAGATCTTCGCGGAAATTCCCGGCCATCACCTCGGACAGCAAAACCTTGTTGGTGGCCGCAATGAAGCGCAGGTCAACATGGGTGGATTTGACAGCCCCCACGCGCCGGAACTGGTGGGTGTCCAGAAGGCTAAGCAGTTTGGCCTGCAAATGGGGGTCCATCTCGCGGATTTCATCCAGAAAGACACTGCCGTGATTTGCCGCTTCCACCAGCCCGATCTTGCGTTCGCTGGCCCCTGTGAAGGCCCCTTTTTCATGGCCGAAAAATTCGGATTCCATCAACCCTGAGGGGATGGCCGCGCAATTGATGTCCAGAAATGGCTTGTCGGCGCGGCGTGATCCCTGATGGACCATGCGCGCCAGAAGGCCCTTGCCGGTGCCCGTTTCACCATAAATCAGAACTGTGCGCGCTGCCGAACGGGCCACGCGCCGGGCAAGCTGGCGCAGGGTTTTTATTTTGGGGTCGTTTCCAATAAGTTCGCTGCCGTAATCGGCCATCCGTTCCCCGCCATGCTGTTGCGCCGTCATTCCGGTAGGCAAACCCAATGCCAGTTGCCTGCACATGGGTTTGCATTATGGAAATATACGCGGCGCGACGCGATTGCAAAGATGATAGATGACAGGGTGCTGGTATCATCGGTCGCGTTGGGGTGCTGGCAGACGGGCGCGCCCTGTGGGTCATGGGGGTGAAGGGCCAGCAGGTGTGCCGCTTGCGCCAGCGTGGGCGGGGCGGCAGACAGGTGGTGTGTCAGCGCCCCAAGGCGCTGTGCGGAATTGCTGTCGATGGTGGCGCCCCCGTGCAACAGCGTATCTTGCGCAAGCTGCGCTGATAGGAAGTGGTTGGTGCGCCAGCTGCGCGCCCCTGTGGTGGTGGCCAGTGTAGATGCGCCCAGTTCCACCGCAGCCGTGGCCCCGCTGGCATCAGCCAGAATAAGGGACCCCCCGCCCGCATGCGGTCTTGCGCGCAGCCAGTCCAGCGCTTCGGCCACGCTGGCGCAGGTGGCCAGTAGCCGCGTCATGGCCATATAGCGCAACCAGCCAACCCCATGATGGCGCGCGCCAATCTGGGTGTCGGCAATAGCCAGCCCGGCTGCGTTCATCCCGCTGGAATAGGCCCCCGGACTGCCCAGACTGCCAAGGCACAGCATGCCGCCCGTCGCAATATCCGGCCCGTCATGCCAGAACAGGCGCTGCACGCCCAGATGCACCCCGCCGAAATCACGGTTCTTGGCAAGGAACGGCCCGTCTGGTCCGTCGCCCGCTGCAAAAGCACTGCACCCGTCCCCCGACAGAATGGCGCCATTGGTCAGGTCGCGCAATGTGCCAAGATGCAGGTGCAGGAACAGCGTTTCTTCCGGCAGCCCGAACCCTTCGGCTATGCCCGCAAGTTCCGCCATGCCATCGGGGTCATGGGTCCTGTGGAAGCGGTGCTGCGTGGCCACATAGGTCAGCATGGCGTCCGTTACGCGCCCTTCGTTGCGCAGGACCTGCACGCGCGCGGCGGTGGCCTGCGCAACCTTGTCGCGCAAGGCGCTGTCTGCGCCCATGGCTTGCACCAAGCCGCGGGTATGGGCGGTGCCCGACAGGGTTTGCACTGTCATCGGGCGGGCATTGGCCAGCGTCATTGCGCAGCCCCTTCCAGAAGCGACAGGTTTTCTGACAGGCGGTGACAGGCTGCGCTGTGGCCGGGGGCCACAGTTTCGGTCACTGGTTTGCGCTGGCGGCATATGTCGGTGGCCAGCGGGCAGCGGGTGTGAAACTTGCAGCCTGATGGCGGGTCAAGGGGCGATGGCAGATCGCCGGTCAGGCGCACGCGCTGGCCCTTGCGCGTGCCATCCACTTCTGGAACAGCGGACATCAGGCTTTGGGTATAGGGATGGCGCGGCGCGGCCAGCACCGACTCGACAGGGCCCATTTCCACAATTTCGCCCAGATACATGACTGCAACCCGGTCACTAAGATAGCCAATGACCGAAATATCATGCGAGATGAACAGATAGGTCAGGTGAAATTCGCGCTTCAATTCCAGCAACAGCTGGATGATCTGGGCCTGAATGGACACATCAAGGGCGGAAACAGGTTCGTCACACACCACGAATTCGGGGTTGGAGATCAGCGCGCGCGCAATCCCTATGCGTTGGCGCTGCCCGCCAGAAAACTGGTGCGGGTAGCGGTCGATCTGGCCTGCCTTTAGCCCCACTTTTTCCAGCATGGCGGCCACTTTTTCGCGCATATCCTCGCGGCCCTTGGCCAAGCCGTGCAATTGCAGCGGCAGGCCCACAATATCGGCCACTGTCCGGCGCGGGTTCAGCGATGCGTAGGGGTCCTGAAAGATGATCTGCATGCGCCGCCGCATGGCCTTCAGGTCGGGCGGGGACAGGGATGTGACATCTGTTCCGCCGAAGTCCACGCGCCCCGCGCTGGGTTCGTGCAACCGCAAAATGGCCCGCCCAAGGGTTGATTTGCCGCAGCCGGATTCACCGATCAACCCCAGAATTTCGCCGCGCGCCACCTGAAGCGACACATCCGACACGGCGCGCACCTGAACAGGTTTGCGTCCAAGCATCCGTGCAATGGCGCCGGGGCTGCCCTGATAAGTTTTGGTCAGGTTGGTGACCTTCAGCAAGGGATCACTGGTCATGCCTTGGCCCTTTCGGTCTGGAAAAGTGCAGTACGGATGCAGCGCGCGCGGCGGTCTGGCCCGGCGGGGTGCATGTCGATAAGATGGCGGCAATCGTTGGCTGCATGGGGGCAACGGTCCAGAAACCGGCATTGCGGCGGCAGGTCGATCAGGTCGGGCACTTGTCCCTGAATGGGGCGGATAGGCTGGCCCCGCAACGCGGCGCGCGGAATCGATGCCAGCAACCCGAGCGTATAGGGGTGGCTGGGGGCGCGAATAACACTGTCTGTTGGCCCTTCTTCCA
>NZ_JBQTCJ010000104.1:0-5678 GCF_052380005.1 Salinarimonas sp. NSM | reverse complement strand
GTGCGGGCCTGGACCTCGGCGCGCTCGGCCACCTGCGCGGCGCAGGCCCGCGCCTCGGACGCGGCGTCGGCGGCCTCCGTGCGCGCGGCGGCGTGGCCGATCAGCTGGACGAGCGCCTCGAGCCGGCGGATCTCGGCGGCGACGGCGCGGTAGCGCGCCGCCTGGCGGCTCTGCCGGCGCAGGCCCTCGATCTGCCCGTCGAGGCCCGAGAGCACGTCCTCGACGCGGACGAGGTTCTCCTCCGCGGCCTTGAGCCGCAGCTCCGCCTCGTGACGCCGCGCGTGCAGGCCGGCGATTCCGGCGGCGTCCTCCAGGATGCGTCGGCGCGCCTGCGGCTTGGCGGCGATGATCTCCGAGATCTGCCCCTGGCGCACGAGCGCCGCCGAGCGCGCGCCCGTCGCGGCGTCGGCGAAGAGCAGCTGGACGTCGCGCGCGCGCACCTCGCGCCCGTTGATGCGATAGGTCGAGCCCGCCTCGCGGGCGATCTTGCGCGAGATCTCGAGCACGTCCGCGTCGTTGAAGGCCGCGGGTGCGGTGCGCGCGCCGTTGTCGACGCTCACCGTCACCTCGGCGGCGTTGCGCGCGGGGCGCCCGCCCGAGCCGTTGAAGATCACGTCCTCCATGCCGGAGGCGCGCATCGCCTTGTAGGAGCTCTCGCCCATGACCCAGCGCAGGGCCTCGACGAGGTTCGACTTGCCGCAGCCGTTGGGCCCGACGATGCCGGTGAGCCCCGGCTCGATCGGGACGTCGGTGGGCTCCACGAAGGTCTTGAAGCCGGTTATGCGCAGCCGCGTCAGCTGCATGCGGGCTGGCCGGCGACTTCCCGCTCCCGGACGGGAGACGGGCGAGAGAAGTCGACGCGACGGGAGATCAGGCCGGTGTCGATCGCCCGAGCACGCCGCCGTGCCCGATCGACCAGCCGGACGCCCCCGGCCCCTCTCCCGTCAAGCCGAGGGGAGACGGCGTCACCCCTCCAGCATCGGCGCGACGATGGCCTCGAACTCATCGATGGTCAGCGCTCCGCGGCGCATCTCGCCGTTGAAGAAGAAGGTCGGCGTGGAATTGACGCCGAGCTGCTCGCCCCGCGTCTTCACGTCGATGATAGCATCGTAGAGCGCCCGGTCGTTCAAGCAGGCCTCGAACTTCTCCTGTGAAAAACCGGCCTGGCGCATCAGCTGCTCCAGCGCGTCGCGCGGGCGCTCGGAATAGGCCCACTCCCGCTGCAGCTCGAACAGCATGTCGACGACGCCCCAGTACTTGTCCGGCTCGCAGCGCGCCAGCATGAAGCCGGCGAGCGCCAGCGTGTCGAGGGGGAACTCGCGCATCACGAGGCGCACCTGCCCGGTCTCGATGAAGCGCTCCTTCACCAGCGGCCAGGTCTGGTTGTGGAAGGTGGCGCAATGACCGCAGGTCAGCGAGGCGTACTCGTAGACCGTCACCGGCGCGTTCTCGTCGCCGAGCGCCATCTCGCCGAGCGGCCCCGCGGTCCCGAGCAGCTCCATGTCGACCGACTGCGCGAAGGCCGCGCGCGGCGCGAGCACGCCGAGGGCGCTCGCACCGGCGAGCAGGGTGAGGGCATTGCGGCGCGTGATCATCATCGTCTCTCCGTCGAAAGCGGCGGGTACAGGTCTCGGACAACGGCCTCTGGGGACCTCCGTTAGCACGAGAAGTAGGCCGAGACCGAGGCCGATCACAAGCGCGGCACGTTCGGGCGTCGCGCACGGCGAATCACGACTTCGTGTGACGCCCCGCGGGCGCGGGCCGCCCGCTCCCCGCGACGACAGCCCGGCCGAGCCGCGCGAGCGCGTCGCGCAGGGCCTCGTCCGCGACGGGCTCGGTGGCGCCCGCGATGGCGGCCTCCTCCTCGCGCACGAGCGGGCGCGGCGGCGGGCGCCGGGGCGGCGGGCGGCGCACCGGCCCCTGCTCGAGCACGATCCGGCCGACGCAGGACCAGCCGTAGAGCGCGTTGATCCGCTCGATGAGGAGCGGCGCCAGATGCTGCGCGTCGAGCGCGAAGGCGCTCTCCACCCGCACCACGAGCTTCGCCGGCGGCGGCGGGACGTCGGGCTCGGGGCGCGCGCGCCTGGGCCACTCCATCCGCACCGGCTGCGACCGGCTCCCCAGCGGCTCGCCGGCGATGTCCGGCCAGGCGGCGAGGATGTCCGCCGAGGCGAAGCCCTGGCGCGCCAGCGCCTCGCTCATCGCGCCCTCGACGAGCTCCGCGAGCGGCCTGACGCCGGGGCGCCTGCCGAGGGGGTTGCCTCGGGGATTACCGTCCTGCCGCGCCATCGCGTCCGTCGCGCTCCGATGGAAGCCGATCGCGGGATCGGCTATGTGAGGCGACCATGGTAGCCCCGACCACCGCCCCCCTGGAAGCCGATTCGCACGCCTCCGGCGCGGCGCAGGCGCGCGGCCGCGCGCCGGAGACCGCGCCGACGGCCGACGACCTCCTCGCCTGGTACGACCGCCACCGCCGCGCCCTGCCCTGGCGGGCGAAGCCCGGCGAGACGGCGGACCCCTACCGGGTCTGGCTCTCGGAGATCATGCTGCAGCAGACCACCGTGATGGCGGTGAAGCCCTATTTCGAGCGCTTCCTCGCCCGTTTCCCGACGGTCGAGGCGCTCGCCGCCGCTCCGTCCGAGGAGGTGATGAACGCCTGGGCGGGGCTCGGCTACTATTCCCGCGCGCGCAACCTGCACGCCTGCGCAAAGGCCGTCGTCGCCGAGCACGGCGGGCGCTTCCCCGACACCGAGGACGGGCTGCGCGGGCTTCCCGGCATCGGCGCCTACACCGCCGGCGCCATCGCCGCCATCGCCTTCGACCGGGTCGCGGCGGCGGTGGACGGCAACGTCGAGCGGGTGATGACCCGCCTGTTCGCGATCGCGGAGCCGATACCCAAGGCCAAGCCCGCCGTGCGCGAGGCGACGCTGGCCCTGGTGCCGACCGATCGCCCGGGCGACTTCGCGCAAGGATTGATGGATCTGGGCGCGACGATCTGCACGCCCAAGCGCCCCGCCTGCGCGCTCTGCCCGTGGATGGCGCCCTGCGCCGCGCGGCGCGCCGGCGAGGCCGAGGTCTACCCGGTCAAGGCGCCCAAGAAGGCGCGCGAGACACGCCGCGGCGCCGCCTTCGTCGTCGAGCGCGCCGACGGCGCGATCCTGCTTCGCACCCGCGCGCCCGAGGGCCTGCTCGGCGCGATGGCGGAGCCCCCAGGCAGCGCGTGGGCACCGGACTACGTCGCCTCGCGCGCGATCCTAGACGCGCCGCTCGAGGCGCGCTGGAAGCGGCTCGACGGCGTGGTGCGCCACGTGTTCACGCATTTCGCGCTCGAGGTGAGCGTGCTCCACGCCCGCGTCGCCGCGGGGACGCCCGCGCCCGAGGGGATGCGCTTCACCGCGCGCGAGGCGCTCGGCGACGAGCCGCTGCCCAGCGTGATGCGCAAGATCCTGGCACACGCGCTCGGTCCTGGCGTCCCCGTGGCGCGGGCCGAGCCGGCGAAGACCGCCGGTCCCGCCGAGCCCGAGGGGCAGAAGGCGCGTGGCGCGGCCTGAACCGCGCCGGGTCAGCGGCCCGTCGACATCGGGTCCGAGCGCCCCCAGTAGGGCGTCGCGTTGTAGTAGCGATGGACGTGCTCCTCCCACTCGCGGGAGAAGGAGGCATCGTGCTGCTCCGCCGTGCGCCGGGGCGCCTCGCGGATCTGGTCGTCGCTGAGGTTGAGCTCGTAGCCGCCGAGACTCGTGTCGTAGTGCAGCACGCCCCAGGGCATGGTGAACTGGTGCTTGTCGAGCCCGAACAGCCCGCCACCCACGCTCATCACGGCGTAGGCGACCTTGCCGGATCGCTTGTCGATCATCACCCGCTCGATATGGCCGATCTCGTCGCCGTTCGAGCGCTTGACCGGCGTGCCCTCGACGCGGTCGCTGGCGATGAGATGATGGTCGGGCTCGCGCCCGGCGCCGCTGGCCATGGATACCTCCTCGTGTAGACCCTGTGGCGCGTCAACGCGAGGCGCACGAGCGACGTTCCGAGGTGGAGCGCCGGGCGGGACCGCTCGCGGAGCCGCCGGTGCCCGTGCCCGTGCCCCGAGCCCGAGCCCGAGCCCGGAGGATAGCGCGGGAGCGAGCGGCTCGGGCAATCTTGACGCGCCGGTTCGTTCTGGTTACGTTCGCTTTCGTCGGGGCGGGAACTCGGGTGGGGGAGAGGGCGACGTGACGCGGGTCTACAGCATTCCCCTCGGGGCGCCCTTCCTGGAGACACTCGCCGACGCGCTGGTCGAGGGGCGGCTCGTTCCCGGCTTTCCGGAAGGGCGTGGGCCGGATGCGCTGGCGCGGGCGACGATCTACCTGCCCACCCGCCGGGCCGCACGCGCGCTCGGGGCATCGATCGCCGAGAAGGCCGGCGCGCGCTTCGGCGCCCCGGCGCTGATCCTGCCGCGGATCGTGCCGCTCGGCGCCGCCGACGACGCCGAGCTCGCGCTCGCCGCGGGAAGCCTGGAGCATTCGGCCGACGCGCAGGCGCTCGCCCCGCCGATCGCGCCGCTGGAGCGGCGGCTCCTGCTCGCCCGCCTGATCCAGCACTGGTCGCAGCGCCTCGACCCGCGCCTCGCACGGCTCGACGGCGGCACGCCCTTCCTCGTCCCCTCCTCGCCGGCGGACGCGGTCTCGCTCGCCGGCGAGCTCGAGGCGCTGATGGACGACATCGCCTGGGAGGGCGTCGCCTTCGAGGCGCTCGGCGCGGCGGTCGACGGCGACTTCTCGCAGTATTTCGAGCTCACCCTCGACTTCGTGCGCATCGCCTTCGGGGCCTGGCCCGCGATCCTCGCCGAGCGCGGGGCGAGCGACCCCGCGCGACGCACGGCGGCGCTGATCGACGCCGAGGCCGCGCGCATCGCGGCGAGCCCGCCGCCGGGACCGGTGATCGCGGCGGGCTCCACCGGCTCGATCCCCGCGACCGCGCGGCTCCTGGCCGCGATCGCGGCGCTGCCGAAGGGCGCCGTGGTGCTGCCGGGGCTCGACCGCGATCTCGACGCGGACGCCTGGCGGGCGGTCTGCGGCGAGCGCGAGGCGGGGCTCGCGCCGGCCCACGGGCACCCCCAGGCGGTGATGGCGCGTCTCGTCGCGCAGGTTCTGCGGATCGCGCGCGCGGACGTCGTGCAGCTCGGCGAGCCCGGCGCCGCGGGTCGCGCCCGCGAGGCCATGCTCGCCCAGGCGATGCGCCCGGCGGAGACGACGGAGGCCTGGGCCGCGCTCGATCCCGGCCGGCGTGCGCGCCTCGCCGCGGAGGGGACGGAGGGGCTCGCCCTGATCGAGGCGAAGGACGAGCGGGAGGAGGCGCTCGGCGTCGCCGTCGCCCTGCGCGAGGTGCTGGAGACGCCCGGGCGCACGGCGGCGCTGATCACGCCGGATCGCGGGCTCGCAGCCCGTGTCTGCGCCGAGCTCGGCCGCTGGGGCGTCGCCGTCGACGATTCGGCGGGCACCAGCCTCGCGGAGGCGCAGGCGGGGCGGCTCGCCCGGCTCGCCGCCGAGGCGGCCGCCGAGCGTTTCGCGCCGCTCGCGACGCTCGCGCTCCTGCATCACCCCGCCGTGCGGCTCGGCTTCCCGCCGGCCGAGCTGGCGCGGGCGCGTGCGGCGCTCGAGATCGGCGTGCTGCGCGGGCCCGAGCCCGGGCCGGGTCTCGCG
>NZ_JBQTCJ010000103.1:0-5863 GCF_052380005.1 Salinarimonas sp. NSM | reverse complement strand
GTCGTGGCGCTCGCGAGCGAGCGCGGCGCCGCCCGCGCGCTCGGGACGCTGGAGAGCGCCCGGCGGCTCGGCCTGCCGGTCAACCTCGTCGTCGCGAACGCGGGCGCGGCCCGCGCCGCCGCCGCACCCGAGGGGGAGGGCACGCCCCCGGAGCTCGTCGAGACGCGTTTCGACGACGCCGCGCGCGGGCTCGGCTGCCTGGGCCTGCGTGCCGAGAACGCGGACGATCTGGCGACTTCGCTCGAGCGGGCGCTGTCGTTTCGCGACGGGCCGGCGCTTCTCGACGTGAAGACGGTGCTCGGGGCCGATCTCGACGAGAGTTGACCCGCGCTCGCGATCGGCTCACGCAATCGGCACCGCGCGTGATGCAGGCTTTTGTGGCGCGCGCCTCGGAACGAGGCATTCTCCGCTCGACCCAGATCGTGACCGCCGCCGCGACTCCCGTGGCGGCCGACGGGCGGAGCCGCAGCCATGACCGCACCCTCCTCCGACATCGTCCACGCCGACCTGTGCGTGATCGGCGGCGGCTCGGGCGGGCTCTCCGTCGCCGCGGGCGCCGCGCAGATGGGGGCACGCGTCGTGCTGATCGAGAAGCACAGGATGGGCGGGGACTGCCTGAACTATGGCTGCGTCCCCTCCAAGGCGCTGCTGGCCGCCGGTCACGCCGCGCAGGCGGTGCGCACGTCCGGGCGCTTCGGCGTCAACGGCCACGAGCCGGCGGTCGACTTCGCTAAGGTGCGAGACCATGTCCAGGGCGTGATCGCCGGCATCGCGCCGCACGACAGCCCCGAGCGCTTCCGCGGCCTCGGCGTGACCGTCATCGAGGCACCCGCACGCTTCCTCGATGGGCGGACCGTGGAAGCCGGGGGGCAGCGCATCGTGGCGCGCCGCTTCGTCGTGGCGACGGGCTCGTCGCCCGCCGTGCCGCCGATCCCGGGGCTGGCCGAGACGCCCTACTTCACGAACGAGACGCTGTTCGAGAACGGCGAGCGGATCGCGCACCTCGTCGTCGTCGGCGGCGGGCCGATCGGGCTCGAGATGGCGCAGGCGCATCGCCGGCTGGGCTCTGCCGTCACCGTGCTCGACGCCGCGCGCGTGCTGGTGCGCGACGACGCGGAGGCGGCGGCGATCGTGCGCGACCGGCTCGCCGCGGAGGGCGTCGACATCCGCGAGTGGGTCAAGATCGAGCGTATCGAGCGCGCCGGCAACGGCGTCGCCGTCACCATCCTCGAGAACAGCGAGACGAAGCGGGTGGAGGGCTCGCACCTCCTCGTCGCCGCCGGCCGGCGTGCCAACGTCTCGGGGCTCGACCTCGAGGCGGCGGGCATCGCCTACTCGCCGCGCGGCATCACGGTGGACGCGCGGCTGCGCACCACCAACAAGCGGGTCTTCGCCATCGGCGACGTGGCGGGTGGGCCGCAGTTCACGCACGTGGCGGGCTATCACGCGGGCATCGTCGTGCGCCGGGCGCTCTTCCACCTGCCGGCGAAGGCCAATCACGATGCCGTGCCGTGGGTCACCTACGCCGACCCCGAGCTCGCGCATGTCGGGCTCAGCGCCGCCGAGGCCGAGAAGCGCGGCGTGGCGCACACGGTCGCGCGCTTCGCCTTCGCCGAGAACGACCGCGCGCGGGCCGAACGCGAGACGGAGGGCTTCGCCAAGGTCGTCGTCGGCAAGGGCGGGCGGGTGCTCGGGGCGACGATCGTGGGCGCGCATGCGGGCGAGCTGATCCTGCCCTGGGTGCTCGCGGTGACGCAGAAGATGAAGATCGCCGCGGTCGCGAGCGCGATCGCACCCTATCCGACCCTGTCGGAAGTCTCCAAGCGCGCCGCCGGCGCCTACTTCACCCCGAGCCTGTTCTCGGAGCGCACGCGCAAGGTCGTGCGCTTCCTGCAGCGCTGGACCTGAGGAGGACGATGATGACGACCCTCTCCCGCCGCACGCTTCTCGCCCTTCCGCTCGCGATCGGGGCGGCCGCGGCCCTGCGCGCCGGCCCGGCGCAGGCCGACGCCGACCCGGTCTACACCGGACGTTTCTCCAGCCTCGCGCTCGGCGGCTACGACGCCGTCGCCTACTTCCGCGAGGGGCGGCCGGTCGAGGGCGTGCGCGCGCACGAGGTGGAGTGGAACGGCGCCACCTGGCGCTTCGCCTCCGCCGACAACCGCGCCGCCTTCGAGGCCGACCCGCAGGCCTATGCCCCGCAATACGGGGGCTACTGCGCCTGGGCGACGGCGGAGGGCTACCGGGCGCCGGGCAATCCCGACTACTGGCGCATCGTCGACGGCAAGCTCTACGTCAATTTCGACGGCAACGTGCAGCGGCGCTGGGAGGCGGACATCCCGGGCTTCGTCGCCCGCGCCGACGCGAACTGGCCGCGCATCCTCGCCGACTGAAGACGGACACCGGGCATGGGGGTCGGCCCTGCACGCCTTCCGTGGCCCAGATCGCCGTTGTGGCTCGAACCGATTGCCTCGCCCCATTCTCCTTCCCTGTAGCGGAAGGACAGTCTCGGGCGCACGCTTCGAGGGACTGCGCGACGGCGCGTCACGGCTCCCGTGCCATCTCGCGCAGCCGGAACTTCTGGATCTTGCCCGTCGAGGTCTTGGGGATCTCGGCGAAGACGACGTGGCGCGGGCACTTGTAGCCCGCGAGCCGCTCGCGGCAGAAGGCGACGATCTCCTCCGCGGTGGCGCTGGCGCCCTCCCGGAGCTCGACGAAGGCGCAGGGCGTCTCGCCCCATTTCTCGTCGGGCTTGGCGACGACGCCGCAGGCGGCGACGGCGGGATGCTTGTAGAGCACGTCCTCGACCTCGATCGAGGAGATGTTCTCGCCCCCCGAGATGATGATGTCCTTCGAGCGGTCCTTGAGCTGCACGTAGCCGTCCGGATGCGTCACGCCGAGGTCGCCCGAGTGGAACCAGCCGCCGGCGAAGGCGGCCCGCGTCGCGCGCGGGTTCTTGAGGTAGCCCTTCATCACCACGTTGCCGCGCATCATCACCTCGCCCATCGTCTCGCCGTCGGCGGGGACGGGGGCCATGGTCTGCGGGTCGAGCACCGCGAGCCCCTCGAGCGCCGCGTAGCGCACGCCCTGGCGCGCCTTCTTCTGGGCGTAGGCGGGCCCGTCGAGCGCATCCCACTCCGCGTGCCAGTCGTTCACGACCGAGGGGCCGTAGGTCTCGGTGAGGCCGTAGAGGTGGGTGACGGAAAAGCCCGCCTCGCGCATGGCGGCGAGCACCGACTCGGGCGGGGGCGCGGCGGCGGTGAAGAACTGCACCTCGCGCGGCAGGGGCCGCTTGTCGGTCTCGGGCGCGTTGAGCAGCGTCGCCATCACGATCGGCGCTCCGCACAGGTGCGTGACGCCGAGATCGGCGATCGCGTCGTACATCGGCTTGGCGCGCACCTGCCGCAGGCAGACATGCGTGCCGGCGACCACCGAGATCGACCACGGGAAGCACCAGCCGTTGCAGTGGAACATCGGCAGGGTCCACAGGTACACCGGGTGCTTGCCCATGGCGCAGGTGACGATGTTGCCCGTCGCCAGCAGGTAGGCGCCGCGGTGGTGGTAGACGACGCCCTTGGGGTCTCCTGTCGTCCCGGACGTGTAATTGAGCGTGATCGCGTCCCATTCGTCGTGGGGCGGCGACCAGGGGAAGTCCGGGTCGCCCTGCGCGACGAGCTCCTCGTATTCCAGCGCACCGAGCCGCTCGCCGTCCCCCGGATATTCCGGGTCGTCGTAGTCGATCACCAGGATGTCGTGCTCGACCTGCGCCAGCGCGGCCTTGATCGTCTTGGAGAACTCGCGGTCGGTGATCAGCGCCTTGGCCTCGCCGTGCTTCAGCGAGAAGGCGATGATCGCCGCGTCGAGCCGGGTGTTGAGCGTGTTGAGCACGCCGCCTGCCATGGGCACGCCGTAGTGCGCCTCGAGCATCGCGGGCGTGTTCGCGAGCATCGCCGCCACCGTGTCCCCGCGCCCGATGCCGTGTTTCGCCAGCGCCGAGGCGAGGCGCCGCGAGCGGGCGTAGAACTCGGCGTAGGTCCGCCTGAGGCCGCCGTGGACGATCGCCGTGCGCTCCGGGAATACCGTCGCCGCGCGCTCGAGGAAGCCGAGCGGCGTCAGCGGCTGGAAGTTCGCCGGGTTCCGGTCGAGGTCGCGGTCGTAGATCGTCACCATGGCGTGTCCTCGGCTCGTGGCGCACGTGCGCCTGTCGCGGGAGGCGAGCGTAGCGGCGGCACCGGGGGCGCCGCAATCGGAAGAATCGTGGCCCTCGCCCGCGACCGATCGACTCGGCGCGCGTCTCGCGCATCGGCGGCTCCTGTGGACCGCCCGCGTGATGCCGGCCGGCGGCCTTGTCGCCCCTGTCCCGCCGTGGAACAAGGGATCTTCGCGAAGGCGCTGTTCCCGCGGCCGGCGGCGATTCCGCCCGCCGAGGAACGCGCCGCGACCGCGAGCGAGGCGAGGACGGGATGCTCGACACCGCAGCGCGCATCGAGGCGCGCGACGCCGACGATCACCGGGGCGCGACGGACGCGGACGGCCCGCGCGGCATGCTCGACGTCGTCCGCTCGGTCACGGGACGGCCCTGGCGCGAGCGTCTCGACGCGCGCACGAGCCTCGTCGCAACCGCGATCTCCCAGGCGCACGGCCTGCCCGACGCCCTCGCCCGCGTGTTGGCCGGGCGCGGCGTGGCGCTCGAGGAGGCGCCGGGCTTCCTCGCGCCCAAGTTGCGCGACCTGATGCCCGACCCTTCGACCCTCGTCGACATGGACGCCGCCGCCGAGCGGCTCGCCCGCGCGGTGTTGCGGCGCGAGCGCGTGGCGATCTTCGGCGACTACGACGTCGACGGCGCCTGCTCCGCCGCCCTCGTCGCACGCTTCCTCGGCGCGCTCGACCTCGCGATCGAGATCCACATCCCCGACCGAATCACCGAGGGCTACGGCCCCAATGCCGGCGCGATCCGGGCGCTCGCCGAGGCCGGCGCGACGCTCCTCGTCACCGTCGACTGCGGGACCGCCAGCCACGAGCCTTTCGCCGAAGCGGCGCGGCTGGGGATGGACGTCGTCGTCCTCGACCACCACCAGGCGCCCGAGGCGCTCCCCGCCGTCGCCGCGCTGGTGAACCCCAACCGGCAGGACGACCTCTCCGGCCTCGGCCACCTCTGCGCGGCGGGTGTGGTCTTCCTCGCCCTCGTCGCGCTCGCGCGGCGGCTGCGCGGCGAGCCGTCCCTCGCCGGGCGGCTGCCGGACCTGATGGGCGAGCTCGACCTCGTGGCGCTCGCCACCGTCGCCGACGTCGTGCCGCTCGTGGGCCTCAACCGCGCCTTCGTGCGCCAGGGGCTCACGATCATGCGCGGGCGCGGCCGCCCGGGCCTCGCCGCGCTGCTCGACGCGGCGGGCCTCACGGCGGCGCCGGAGGCGTGGCATCTCGGCTATCTCGTCGGCCCGCGCATCAACGCCGGCGGGCGCGTCGGCGACGCCTCGCTCGGCGCGCGGCTGCTGGGCTGCACCGATCCGCTCGAGGCCGCCCGGATGGCCGAGGCGCTCGACCGCAACAACCGCGAGCGACAGGCGATCGAGGCGATCGCGCTGGAGGAGGCGGTGGCGCAGGCCGAGCGCAGCCTCGGCGCGGCGCCGGACGCGCCGGTCCTCGTCGTCGCCGGCGCCGACTGGCACCCCGGCATCGTCGGCCTCGTCGCGGCGCGGCTGAAGGAGCGCTTCCGCCGCCCCGCCTTCGCCTTCGGCGCGCCCTCGCCCGAGGGGCTCGCGACGGGGTCCGGCCGCTCCGTGCCCGGCGCCGACATCGGCCGCGCCGTGCGCGCCGCGGTCGAGGCGGGGCTCGCCGCGAAGGGCGGCGGGCACGCCATGGC
>NZ_JBQTCJ010000102.1:0-6901 GCF_052380005.1 Salinarimonas sp. NSM | reverse complement strand
CCGCGGCTGCAGCACCGCCGTCGCCGCGGTGGCGACGAGGCCCAGCGGCAGCTGCACGAGCCGCTCGGCGTAGTAGAGCCGCGCCACGAGGCCGGGCGTGAAGGAGGCGACCTGCGTCGCCGCCAGAAGGATCAGCTCGACGCTCGCCACCGTCACCAGCGCGGGGCCGGCGAGCGCGAGCGCGGCGCGGATCTCCGGCCCGAGCCGCGGGCGCGCGGGAACGAGCACGCCCGCCCGCCGCGCCGCGACCGCGACGATCGCGAGCTGGACGAGCCCGGCGAGCCCGACGCTCCCCGCCAGCACGGCGGCGAGCCGTGCGGGATCGTCGATCCGCGCGGGCGCCAGCACCAGCGCCGCGATCATGACGGCGTTGGTCGCGAGCGGGGCGAGCGCCAGCGCGACGACGCGGCCGCGGGCGGCGAGCATCGCCGAGACGAGCCCGGTGCAGCCGAAGGCGACGATCGCTGGGAGCGCGAGGCGCGTCAGGTCGGCGGCGAGCGCCCGCGTCGCGTCCTCCCCCGCGAGCCCCGCCGCCACCGCGAGCACGAGGGCGCCTGCGCCGATCATGCCGAGCGCGGTCGCGCCGGCGAGCAGGAGGGCGAGGCCGAGGAGCGCCTCGCCGCCGAGACGGGCGGCGGTGTCCGCGCCCTGCGCCTCGCGCACCCGCGCCCAGAGCGGCGCGAAGCCGGCCGTGAGCGCGCCCTCGGCGAGCGCCCGGCGGGCGAGGTTGGGGATGCGGAAGGCGACGAGGAAGGCGTCCGCCACCGGCCCCGCGCCGAGCGCGGCGGCGATCAGGACGTCCCGCACGAAGCCGAGCACACGCGAGGCCAGCGTCGCGCCGGAGACGACGAGCGTCGCGGACAGGGCGGAGGCCGCGCGCGCCATCGCCGCTCAGGCGCGCAGGTCGGCGACGATGCGCCGCTTCGTGTCGAGGTCGATGTAGCCCTCCCAGGCCCACGGCCCGACGAGCGTCGCGGGCGTGGCGTCGAAGCCGAGGCGCCGGCCGACCCCGATCATGTCCGCGAGCGCCGGGGCGATCCCCGGCAGCGCGGCGGCGCGCCCGACCGCGTCGACGTCGAGGCCGCCCGCCTCGGCCACCGCCAGCGCCCGGGCGCCGTCCTTGAGCCCGCGCGCGGAGAACAGGGCGGCGTGGAAGCCGCGATACGCCTCGGGGCCGGCATGGGCGAGGACGCCCAGCGCGATCGCCGCCGCCTCCTGGGAGGCGTCCGACAGGATCGGGTAGCTCGCGAGCAGCACGCCCACGCCCGGCATCGCCGCGAGCGCGTCGAGATGACCGGCGGAGGCGCGGCACCAGGGGCAATTGTAGTCGAAGAACTCGACGAAGATCACGTCGCCGCCGACGTCCCCCACCGGCACGAGGGCGGGGCGGGTGCGGGCGTGCTCGGCGAGCTCGCTCGGGATGCGATGCGGCGCCGTCGCCTCCTGCGCCCGGGCGGGCGCGATCGACAGCGATGTCGCCACGGGCGGGGCCGCAGCTGCGAGGAGGCCGGCGAGGGCGGCGCGGCGGGTGGGCATGGGGGTCTCCGGTTCTTCTGGGCCCGCATCGGGTGGCCGGGAAAGAGGCGCCCGAGAAAAGGGGCGCGCGCGTGGCATCGCCGCCCCCGCCCCATCACGGTCTCGGCATCAGCGTCTCGCCGTCAGCGCGCGAGCTCCTTGAGCCCCTGGCGGATGAGCTGGGCGGTGGTGGCCTCCTCGCCCATGGCCTTCACCGCGGCGGCGATCGCGGCGGCGGCCTGGGACTGGCCGTAGCCGAGGTTGACGAGCGCCGAGACGGCGTCCTGCGCCGGGCCGGGCGCGGGCACGCCCTCGCCGCCCGAGAGGCCGGCCATGACCGGGTCGATCGGCGCGAAGGCCGGGGCCTTGTCCTTCATCTCGGCGACGATCCGCGCGGCGAGCTTCGGCCCCACCCCCGGCGCGCGGGCGACAGCGGCCTTGTCTCCCGTCGCGATGGCGGTGGCGAGCTCGGCCGGCTCGAGCACCGAGAGGATGCCGAGCGCGACCCGCGCGCCGACGCCCTGGACGAGCTGGAGCAGGCGGAACCACTCGCGCTCCGGGTCGGAGCGGAAGCCGTAGAGGCGGATCATGTCCTCGCGCACCACGGTCTCGATCGAGAGCACGGCGGCCTCGCCCACCTTCGGCAGGCGCTGGAGCGTACGCGCCGAGCAATGCGCCACGTAGCCAACGCCGTGGACGTCGAGGATGACGAAGTCCTCGCCATAGGCGTCGACCACGCCCTTGAGCTTGCCGATCATCGTCTCACGCCCCCGCCATCAGCGCCGCCGTCAGGCTGCGCGCCTTGCGATGATGGGCGTGCGCGATGGCGATGGCCAGCGCGTCGGAGGCGTCCGCGCTCTTCGGGTCGGCCTTGGGCAGGAGCACGCGCACCATCGCCGCGACCTGCGCCTTCTCGGCGTGGCCGACGCCGACGACGGTCTTCTTGACCTGGTTCGCCCCGTATTCCGCCACCGGCAGACCCGCCAGCGCCGGCACGAGCAGCGCCATCGCCCGCGCGTGCCCGAGCTTGAGCGTCGCCTGCGCGTCCTTGTTGACGAAGGTCTCCTCGACGGAGACCTCGTCGGGCGCCCACGCGCGCACGACCGCGGCGAGCCCGTCGTGGATCTGCACGAGGCGCAGGGCGAGGGCGAGGTCGCCGTCGGACTGGATGACGCCGCAGGCGACGTAGGAGAGCTTCGTGCCCTGCACGGCCACGAGGCCCCAGCCCGTCTTGCGCAGGCCGGGATCGATGCCGAGGATGCGGATGGAGTCCATCGTCGCCGAGCCGCCGATTCGCTGAAGAGCGCGGGAACGTCGCGCGAACCCGAGGAGTCGCGCGTGTCCGACGTGCTTGTCAATATCGGCGTGCCGGCGCACGTCGTCGGGTTCCCGCTCTGGTTCGCCGCGGCGGCAGCCTTCGTCGGCGGGACGGCGCGCGGCTTCTCGGGTTTCGGCGCGGGGCTGATCTTCATGCCGCTCGCCTCGGCGACGCTCGGGCCGCAGACGGCGGCTCCGGTCCTGCTCCTGATCGACACGCTGCTGATCGCCCCCTACGTCCCCGCCGCCTGGCGCGCCTGCGACAGGCGGGCGGTGTCGCTGATGACGCTGGGCGCGTACGTCGGCGTGCCGGCGGGGGCGGCCGCGCTCTTCCTCGTGGAGGAGACGACGATGCGCTGGCTGCTGGTCGCGCTGATCGCTTCCCTCCTGGCGCTGCTGGTCTCCGGCTGGCGGTATCGCGGCCGCCCGCTGGCGCCGCTGACGCTCGGGGTCGGCGTGATCTCGGGCGTGCTCTCGGCGGCGGCGCAGGTGGGCGGGCCGCCGGCCATCGCCTATTGGCTCGGCTCTCAGGCGAAGGCGGCGCAGGTGCGCGCGAACCTCGTCGTGTTCGTTGTGCTCGCCGCACTCGGGACGGCGGTGGCCTACCTCCTCGGCGGCCTCCTGACGCCGGCGATCCTCGCGACCGCGCTCGCGATCGGGCCGTTCTACGGGCTCGGCCTCCTCGCCGGCGCGCGTCTGTTCGGGCGCGCCAGCGAGGCGCTGTTCCGGCGCATCTGCTACGGGCTGATCGCGCTCGCGGCCATCGTCTCGCTGCCGGCGCTCGACGGCGTCCTGCGCTGAGCGCGGGGCGCGCGCGGCGGCGCCACCACGTCTCGCCCTTGTCCTGCCGTGGGCATCGGCTAACTTGAGCCGAAAGCGTCGCGAATCGTGCGACCCGCGGTCACCCGCGCTTCCCAGTCACGAGGTTTCCATGGCCGAGCCGCTGAAGATCGAGTTCCAGTCCCCCGCTTTGCCCGAGAGCGGCGATCTCGTCGTCCTCGTCGGGTCCGATCTCGCGCTCGGCCCGGTCGCGCAGGACCTGCTCGGGGAGGCGGCGGGCCTCGTCGCGCGCGCGGCCAAGGCGGAGCGCTTCAAGGGCAAGGCCAGGAGCGCGATGGTGCTGCCCGCGCCCGCGAACCTCGCCGCCGACCGGCTCGTCGTCGTCGGCATCGGCGCGGCGAGCGACGAGACGCCGCTCGATCTCGTCGCGCTCGGCGGCGCGATCGCCGGGCGCATGGCGGGGCGCGAGGCCACCTTGATCTGCGACTTCCCGGGTCGCGAGGTCGGGCCCGACGAGATCGCCGAGATGACGCTCGGCGCGCGCCTGCGCGCCTACGCCTTCGACCGCTACAAGTCGAAGAAGGGCAAGAAGGCGAAGGACGGCGAGAAGAACGGCGACGGCAAGAACGGCGACGGAAAGAACGGGGACGACTCGGAGGAGAAGACCGGCGGGCGCCTCGTGCTCGGCTGCGCCGACCCGTCCGCCGTGAAGAAGGCCGCCAAGACCCGCGAGAGCCTCGCCGAGGGCGTCGTCATCGCCCGCGACCTCGTCAACGAGCCGGCGAACGTGCTCGGCCCCGTCGAGTTCGCCGATGCCGCCAAGGCGCTGGAGAAGGTCGGCGTCGACGTCGAGATCCTCGACGAGAAGCAGCTCGCCAAGATCGGCATGCGTGCGCTGCTCGGCGTCGCGCAGGGCTCCGAGCGACCGGCGCGGGTGGCGATCATGCGCTGGAACGGCGGCGCGAAGAAGGACAAGCCCGTCGCCTTCATCGGCAAGGGCGTCGTCTTCGACACCGGCGGCATCTCGATCAAGCCCGCCGGCGGCATGGAGGACATGAAGGGCGACATGGCCGGCGCCGCCTGCGTGGTGGGCCTGATGCACGCGTTGGCCTCGCGCAAGGCGAAGGCCAACGTGGTGGGCGCCATCGGGCTCGTCGAGAACATGCCCGACGGGCGCGCCCAGCGCCCCGGCGACATCGTCGAGACGCTCTCGGGCCAGACCGTGGAGGTGATCAACACCGACGCCGAGGGCCGCCTCGTGCTCGCCGACGTGATGACCTACGTGCGCGACCGCTTCGAGCCCGCCTTCATGATCGACCTCGCCACGCTCACCGGCGCCATTCTGGTGGCGCTCGGCAACGAGCACGCGGGCCTGTTCTCGAACGACGACACGCTGGCCGAGCGCCTTCTGGCGGCCGGCAAGGCCACCGGCGAGACGGTCTGGCGCATGCCGCTCGGACCGGCCTACGACAAGATGATCGACTCGAAGGTCGCCGACATGAAGAACGTCGGCGGCGGGCGCAACGCCGGCTCGATCACCGCGGCGCAGTTCCTCAAGCGCTACGTCGAGGACACGCCGTGGGCGCATCTCGACATCGCCGGCACCGGCATGGGCGCGCCGCAGAGCGAGATCGTGCGCACCTTCGGCTCCGGCTGGGGCGTGCGCCTGCTCGATCGGCTGGTGCGCGACCACTACGAGGGGCGCGGCTGAGCAGGGCGTGCGATCGCCCTGCATGAGCGGCGGGTGAGCCGGGCATGAGCGACGTCTGGTTCTACCACCTCCAGCGGGCGGGCCTCGAGGAGACGCTGCCGCGGCTCGTCGTCAAGTCGCGCGAGAAGGGCTGGCGGGTGGCGATCCGCACCACGGGGGAGGAGCGCCGCGACGCGCTCGACGACCTGCTCTGGACGTTCGAGGACGAGAGCTTCCTGCCCCACGTGACCGAGACCGACCCGCAGGCCGCGGACGAGGCCGTGGTGATCCAGGCCGGGGGCCGCGACCTCAACGCCCCCGACGCGCTCCTCCTCGTCGACGGCGCGCCCCTCCCCGAGGACCTCGGCGGCTACCAGCGCGTCATCCTGATCTTCGACGGTGGCGACGACGAGGCCGTCGCGCAGGCGCGGGTGCGCTGGAAATCGGTGAAGGCCGCCGGCCACGCGGCGTCCTACTGGGCCCAGGACGAGGACGGGCGCTGGGTGAGGAAGGCCTGAGGCCCGTCACCCGAGCGCGGTGTCGAGGAAGGTCATCACGGCGAGCCCGATCATCAGGCCGGCGCTGGCGAGGCGCTGGTGCCCCGAGCGGTGGGTCTCGGGGATGATCTCGTGGGAGATCACGAACAGCATCGCGCCCGCCGCGAAGCCGAGCCCGATCGGCAGGAGCGGCTCCGACACGGTCACCACGGTGACGCCGAGGAGCCCCGTCACGCCCTCGATCGCGCCGGTCGCGGTCGCCACCGCGAGCGCGGTCCTGCGCGCGTAGCCGAGCCCGGCGAGCGCGAGCGCCACCGACAGGCCTTCCGGCGCATTCTGCAGGCCGATGGCGACGGCGAGCGGCACGCCCTCCGCCACCGTGTCGCCGCCGAAGGCGACGCCGACGGCGAGGCCCTCGGGCAGGTTGTGGAGCGCGATCGCGACGACGAAGAGCCGGATGCGCGCGCGGGCGTCGCGCGCCGCGGGCCCGTCCCCGTTCGGCCCCTCGCGCCCGCCGACGAAGTGCTCGTGCGGCGCCCGGCGGTTGATCACGTCGAGAGCCCAGCCGCCGGCGAGCACGGAGCCGACGACGATCGCCGCCGCCACGGGCGCGCCGACGCCGAAGATCGTCTGGCCGTACGCGATCCCCGGCCCGATCAGCGAGAAGAAGGAGGCGGCGAGCATCACGCCGGCGGCGAAGCCGAGCGCGGCGTCCTCGAGCCGCTTGGGCAGGTGCTTCACGAAGAGCACGGGCACGGCGCCGAGCCCGGTCACGAGCCCCGCGCCGAGGCTCGCGAGAAAGCCGACGAGGATGGTCGATCCGTCCACGATGCCGCGCTCCGCCGTTCGTCCCGGCCGACAACGGCGCGGGAGGCGTGGCCGTTCGGATCTCGGATCGAACGCGTCACCCGTAGGCGCCGCGCACCGCCTCGGCGACCGCCCGCACCGCGCGGCCGGGGCGTGCGGGCACCACGAGCGCCAGCGCGCAGGCGGGCAGCTCGGGGAGGTGACCGCGCAGGGGCGCGAGGTCGGGATGCCCGTCGGCCACCGCCTCCGGCAGCGGCGCCACCGCGAGCCCGACGCGCACCGCGGCGAGCTGGCC
>NZ_JBQTCJ010000101.1:0-6896 GCF_052380005.1 Salinarimonas sp. NSM | reverse complement strand
TCAGATGTGTATAAAGAGACAGGCCCCGCGGCAGCGCGAGCGCGGACGGCCGTGCGCCGTCGCCGGCCCGCGCGGCGGGCAGCGACGCGGGCGCGTGGGCCATCGCGTGGAGGCAGGCGATCGCGCAGGCGGCGGCGCCGTCGCGGTCGCCGAGGTCGCCGCAGGGACAGCCGTGGCAGGCCTCGCTCGCCGCGAGGGCGACCTCGGAGGTCGTCGGCGTCACCCGTGATCCGGCTGCCGCCGCGGCGCGCACGTCCCCGCCGCCGACGCTCACGGCGAGGAGCGCCAGCAACCCGACGAGCAGGACGGCGACGCGGCCGAGACGGTGGTCGGACGACGGGATCATGCGAGACAGGTAGACCCGCTCACGCCGCCGCGCAACTCCGCAACGACCCGGGTGCGGGCGGCCCCGCTACGCCCCGCCGCAGGCCAGGAGCCGCTCGTCGCGCCCGAGGTAGCCCGCCACGTCCTCCGGTGCCAGCGGCACGGCGAAGAGGTAGCCCTGGCCGACGTCGCAGCCCATGGCGGCGAGGATCGTGCGTTGCCGCTGCGTCTCGATGCCCTCGGCGACGATGCTGAGCGAGAGTCCGTGTGCGAGGCCGACGATGCCGGAGACGAGGGCGCGCGCGCCGTCGTCGCGGTCGATGCCGTCGACGAAGCTGCGGTCGATCTTCAGGCGGTCGACCGGGAAGCGCTTGAGATGGGCGAGCGAGGCGTAGCCGGTGCCGAAATCGTCGAGGGCGATCGCGACACCCATGCCGCGCAGCCGCTCCAGCGTCGCGACGATCGTGCCCGCGTCGCGGTCGAGCAGCACGGTCTCGGTGATCTCCACCTCGAGCCGGCTCGCCGGGAGCCCGTGGCGGGCGAGCACGCCCGCGACGAGATCGACGAACCCGGCGTCCCGCAGCTGCGCCGCGGCGACGTTGACCGCGATCCGCCCGGGGTCGAGCCCGGCATCGATGAGGCCACGCGCGGCCGCGAGCGCCTTGCGCAGAACGATGCCGCCGACGGCGCCGATCAGGTTCGCCTCCTCCGCCACCGGCACGAACAGGCCCGGCGGCACGAAGGCCCCGGCCCGGCGCCAGCGCGCCAGGGCCTCGAAGCCGGCGTGGGAGCCGTCCGCGAGGGAGACCTGCGGCTGGAGCGCCACGCCGATCGCGTCCTCCGCGAGCGCCTCGCGCAGGCCCGTGACGAGACTCTGGCGGCGCGCCTCGCGCTCTCCGAGCGCCGGCGCGTAGACCCGCGCGGTTCCGCCGGGCGCCTCCACCCGCGGCGCCGTGGTCCGGCGCTGCGCCTTGACGTCGTAGAGGGCGAGATCCGCGGCCTTGAGCACGTCGCGCGCACAGCCGCCGTGCCGGGGAAAGAAGGCGCAGCCGACGCTCGCGCGCGGGAACAGCGCGCGCCCGGACGTCTCCACCGGTCGCCCCAGCCGCTCCAGCAGTCCTGCGAGGAGCCGCTCGAGCGCCGCCTCGCCGGTGATGCCCGGCATCAGGATCGCGAACTCGTCGCCGCCGAGCCGCGCGGCGACGTCGCCGGGCCGCAGCGCGGCCGCGAGCCGCTGACCGATCTCGCGCAGGAGCGCGTCGCCCACGTCGTGGCCGAACGTGTCGTTCACCGCCTTGAAGCCGTCGAGGTCGAGGATCGCGAGCGCGCCGGGGCGCGTGCGCCGGCCCGGCCCGACGAGGCGCTCCAGCCGCTCGCCGAAGGCGGCGCGGTTGTAGAGCCCCGTGAGCGGATCGCGCTCGGCACGCTCGCGCACCGCGAGCTCGGCGCGCTTGAGCGCGGTGACGTCGGCGCCGACGCTGACGCGATGGCCGCTGGGCGAGCAGCGCTCGCGGATCTGCAGCCAGCGTCCGTCGGCGAGCCGCCTCAGCCGGCGCCGACCGGGCCGGACCCGCTCGCGCATGAGATCGTCGAGCCAGGCCTCGACCGCCTCCGGCGTGCGGCCGGCGTCGAGGAAACGGCCGTTCGCCGCCGCGCGCGTCACGACCTCGCGAAAGTCGAGCCCCTCGATCGCCGGCGCCGGCCCGAGCCCGAGCAGGCGCCGGAAGGCGCGGTTCGAGAGGATCAGCCGGTCCTGAGGATCGAAGGCGGCGATGCCCGCCGGCACGGCGTCGATCACCTCGCGCAGGAGCGTCTCCGCGGCCGTACGCCGGCGCACCTCCTCCGCCAGCGCCACCTCCGCGCGCTTGCGCTCGGTGATGTCGTAGCGCACCGAGGCGTAGCCGAGGGTCCGGCCGGCGGCGCCGTAGCGCGGCACGATCGTGGTATCGACCCAGTAGAGCGTCCCGTCCTTGCGCCTGTTGCAGATCTCGCCGTGCCAGATGCCGCCTCGCGCGATCGTCCGCCACAGGTCGGCGAAGAAGCCGGCGGGATGGACGCCCGCGTTGAGCACCCTGTGCGTGCGGCCGATCAGCTCTTCGGCCGAATAGCCGCTGATGCGGCAGAACGCGGCGTTCACCCGGGTGATCACGCCCCGCGCGTCGGTCTCGGCGACGATCGCCTGGCGGTCGAGCGCCGCCATCACGGCGTCGTAGGAGGCGATCGGCGTACAGGCCGCCTCGACCGTCTCACCGACGTGGGCGTCGTGCCGCCGACCGCAGTCCCCCTCCGCATGCCGCTCGCGACGCGCCTTCATCAGCAACTCCCCCGTACCGTGCAGCGCTCGTTGCGACCGTCCCGCGGTGATCCCATCCGTAGGATGCCGGACGCGGCTTTATCAAAAGTGAATTTCGGCCGCTGCGAACGGCACCGGAGATCGGGGAAACCGCACGGCTTGACCGGTCGGCCAGGCAGGCGCATACCCGTCGGCGGGACACCTCTCCCCACCGAGAGGCGCCCATCTGGAAGGATGGATATCGCGATGACACGTCACCACGCCCCCGAGGCGCGCCCGCGCGCTCCCTTCTTTTCGTCCGGCCCCTGCGCCAAGCGCCCCGGCTGGAGCCTCCAGGCTCTGGAGGACGCGGCGCTCGGCCGCTCGCACCGCGCCAAGCTCGGCAAGGCCAAGCTCGCCCGCGCCATCGACCTCACCCGCTCGGTCCTGCAGGTTCCCGACGACTACCGGATCGGCATCGTCCCGGCCTCCGACACCGGCGCCGTCGAGATGGCGATGTGGACCATGCTCGGCGCGCGCGGCGTCGACCTGCTCGCCTGGGAGAGCTTCGGCGAGGGCTGGGTGACCGACGCGGTCAAGCAGCTCGGGCTCGAGGACGCGCGGGTGATCACGGCGGACTACGGCTTCCTGCCCGACCTCGCCCAGGTCGACGCCGCCAGCCGCGACGTGGTCTTCACCTGGAACGGCACGACGTCGGGCGTGCGCGTGCCGAACGCCGACTGGATCCCCGTCGAGCGCGAGGGCGTCGTGATCTGCGACGCGACCTCGGCGGCCTTCGCGCAGGCGCTCGACTGGGAGAAGCTCGACGTCGTCACCTTCTCCTGGCAGAAGGTGCTCGGCGGCGAGGCCGCCCACGGCATGCTGATCCTCTCGCCGCGCGCGGTGGCGCGCCTCGAGAGCTTCAAGCCCCCGCGCCCGCTGCCGAAGATCTTCCGCCTGACCAAGGGAGGCAAGCTGATCGAGGGCATCTTCGCGGGCGAGACCATCAACACGCCCTCCATGCTCGCGGTCGAGGACTATCTCGACGCGCTCGGCTGGGCGGAGTCGATCGGCGGGCTCGACGCGCTGATCGCGCGCGCCGACGCCAATGCCGGCGTCATCCACGAGTGGGTGGCGCGCACCGACTGGGTGACGAACCTCGCGCGCGACCCCGCGAGCGCGTCGAACACGTCCGTGTGCCTGACGATCGACGACCCGGAGGTCGTCGCCATGGGCCAGGAGACCGTGGGCAAGCTCGCCAAGGCGCTGGTTTCCCGTCTCGAGAAGGAGGGCGTCGCCTACGACATCGGCGCCTATCGCGACGCGCCCCCCGGCCTGCGCATCTGGTGCGGCGCCACCGTCGAGCGCGCGGACCTCGAGGCGCTCACCGCCTGGCTCGACTGGGCCTTCGCCCAGGAGAAGGCCGCCCTCGCCGGCTGATCGCCGCCCGTCTCCCCTCTACCCCGGCCCCTCTCCCATCCGGGAGAGGGGAGGCGCGTCCCGTTCGATTCCCACTCATGCAGGAGCGCCGCCCCATGCACGCGTCCTCGTCCGCCCCCCGCGTCCTCGTCTCCGACGCCCTCTCCCCCGCCGCCGTGAAGATCTTCCAGGATCGCGGCGTTCACGTCGACTTCCAGCCCGATCTCGGCCGGGACAAGGAGCGCCTCGCCGAGATCATCGCCGACTACGACGGCCTCGCCATCCGCTCCGCCACCAAGGTGACGCCGAAGCTGCTCGAGCGCGCCACGCGCCTGCGGGTGATCGGCCGCGCCGGCATCGGCGTCGACAACGTCGACATCCCCGCCGCCACGGCGCGCGGCGTGATCGTGATGAACACGCCCTTCGGCAACTCGATCACCACGGCCGAGCACGCCATCGCCATGATGTTCGCCCTCGCCCGCCAGATCCCGCAGGCCGACGCGTCCACGCAAGGAGGCAAGTGGGAGAAGAACCGCTTCATGGGCGTCGAGATCACCGCCAAGACGCTCGGTGTCATCGGCTGCGGCAACATCGGCGCCATCGTCGCCGACCGCGCCATCGGGCTGCGCATGCGGGTCGTCGCCTACGACCCGTTCCTGTCGCCGGAGCGCGCGCTCGAGCTCGGCGTGGAGAAGGTCGAGCTGGATGACCTGCTGGCCCGCGCGGACGTGATCACGCTGCACGTGCCGCTGACGGATCGCACGCGCAACATCCTCTCGCGGGAGGCCCTGGCGAAGACGAAGCCCGGCGTGCGCATCGTCAACTGCGCCCGCGGCGGGCTCGTCGACGAGGCGGCCCTGCGCGAGCTGCTCGACGAGGGCCGGGTCGCCGGCGCGGCCTTCGACGTGTTCGCGCAGGAGCCCGCCACGGAGAACCCGCTCTTCGGGCACCCCAACGTGGTCTGCACGCCGCATCTGGGCGCCTCCACCACCGAGGCGCAGGAGAACGTGGCGTTGCAGGTGGCCGAGCAGATGTCGACCTACCTCCTCACCGGCGGCGTCGAGAACGCGGTGAACTTCCCCTCGATCTCGGCGGAGGAGGCGCCGCGGCTGCGGCCCTTCGTGGCGCTCGCCGAGAAGCTCGGCTCCTTCCTGGGCCAGCTCACCGAGGCGCCGATCAAGGGCGTGCGCATCGAGTACGAGGGCGCGGTCGCGGGCATGAACACCCGCGCGCTCACGGCCGCCGCCGTGACGGGGGCGTTGAAGCCGATGCTCCAGGACGTCAACATGGTCTCCGCGCCGATCGTGGCGCGCGAGCGCGGCATCGTCGTCGAGGAGATGACCCGCGAGAACCCGCAGCGCGACTACGAGAGCCTGGTGCGCATCACCATCGACGCCGAGGACATGCCGCGCTACGCGTCCGGCACCGTCTTCCACGACGGCAAGCCGCGGGTGGTCGAGATCCGCGACATCGACGTGGACGCCGAGTTCGCGCCGCACATGATCTACGTGCGCAACGCCGACGAGCCGGGCTTCATCGGCGCCTTCGGCTCGCTGCTGGGCGCGGAGGGCGTCAACATCGCCACCTTCTCGCTCGGCCGCGACGCGCCCGGGGGCGACGCGATCTGCTTCGTCTCCGTGGACCAGAAGCCCTCGCCGGAGCTGCTCGACCGCATCGAGGCGATCCCGCAGGTCAAGCGGGCGCGGGCGATCGCGTTCTGACCTGTTCGCACGGCGCAAAGCCGTATAGAGGTCGGCGCCGCCGCACGCGCGGCGCCGACGCGGACGAGATCATGACACGCGAGCCCATAGACGCCGACGAGCCGGACACGTCCGAGGCGAGCGCCTCCGGGAGCGCCTTCTTCGGCCGGCGCAAGGGCAAGCGCCTGCGCCCGGGCCAGGAGGCGCGGCTCGCGACGCTTCTGCCCGAGCGGCTCCTGCCCGACCCGAGGACCGACCGCGCCGCCTACGGCGACCTCGCCGCGCTCTTCCCGCATGCTCCCGAGCGCATCGTGCTCGAGATCGGCTTCGGCGGCGGCGAGCATCTCGCTCACCGCGCGCGCGAGGATCGGGCGGCCGGCTTCATCGGCGTCGAGCCCTTCGTCAACGGCATGGCCAAGATGCTCGCCGCCATCGACGAGGACGACCTCGCCAACGTACGCCTGTTCGACCAGGACGCCGCGCTGCTGCTGCCGGCGCTGCCCGACGCCTCGCTGGAGGCGGTCTGGCTGCTCTATCCCGATCCGTGGCCGAAGCGGCGCAACCGCAAGCGCCGCTTCGTCTCCCCCGGCACGCTGTCCGAGATCGCCCGCGTGCTGAAGCCCGGCGGCCTGTTCCGCTTCGCCAGCGACATCGACGACTACGTCGGCTGGACGCTGGTGCGCGCCGCCGCCGAGCCGCGCCTCGCCTGGACGGCGCGCCGCGCGGACGACTGGCGCACGCCGTATCCCGGCTGGCCGGGCACGCGCTACGAGGCCAAGGCGATCCGCGAGGGGCGGGTCCCGAGCTACCTCGGCTTCGTGCGGGTCGACGACGGCGCGGGAGCGGGCCGGTAACGTTCATGTCCCGTTAAACCGCCACAATCTATCCCTTTGACGAGGTCCGCACATCGGGGGCGGCGCGTCGCGTCGCGCCCGCGAGACGCGAGGGCGGCATGGACGATTTCGACCGAGGACGGCGGGGGCGGCGCGAGCCGACCTTCGACATGCCGGCGGCGGACGCGCTCGACATCCGTCTCTCCCCGCGCGACCGCGCCGGAGGAGGCGACGAGATGGCCCGAAAGCCCGCCCGTGGCCGCAGCGGCGGCAAGCCGTCCTCGAATCCCGCGACGAGGAGCGCGCAGCCGCGCCGGGGCGCCGCCGCGCCCGCGCGCGCGGGAGGGC
>NZ_JBQTCJ010000100.1:0-7686 GCF_052380005.1 Salinarimonas sp. NSM | reverse complement strand
CCTGGCTCACGGGCGCATCGCCGGAGCATACGCTCGCCCGGGGGATCGAGGCGGCGAGCGTCGCCGTCCAGGGGCCGGGCGGGCGCGGGGCGCTCGCCTCGACGCTCCCGGAAGCCCGCCGCGGCCTCGCCTGAGCGGGGCGCGTCAGCCGCGAGCGGGCCGCTCCGGCAGCACGAAGGGCGCGCCGCCGCCGGCCCGGCGGTGGACCGGCAGAGGCACCGCGAAGACGTCGCGCAAGAGCGCCGTGTCGACGACCGCCTCCGGCGAACCCGCGGCGACGACCCGCCCGCCCGCGAGCGCGAGGATGCGGTCCGCGTAGAGCGTGGCGAGGTTGAGGTCGTGCAGCACGGCGACGACGCCGAGCCCCTCGTCCGCGAGGGCGCGGGCCGCCTCGAGCAGCGCGATCTGGTGGCCGAGGTCGAGGCTCGACACCGGCTCGTCGAGGAACAGCACCTGCCCGCCGCCTTCGTCCTGCGTCCCTCGGCGCAGCGCCGCGCGCCCGGCGTCGAGCTGGGCGAGCGCACGGGCGAACTGGGCGCGCTGGCGCTCGCCGCCCGAGAGGGTCTGCACGTCGCGCGCGGCGAGGTGGACGATGTCCGCGCGCGCCAGCGCATCGAGGATGCGCGCGTCGCGGGCGGCGCCGCGCAGGCCGCCGGCCCCGCCGTCGAGGCCGATGCCGACGATTTCCGCCACGGTGAACGGGAAGGCCAGCGTCTCGGATTGCGCCATCACCGCGCGCATCGCCGCGAGCCGCCAGGCGGGCAGCGCGCGGATGTCCCGCCCGCGGTAATGCACGCGCCCTCCGCTCGGCACGAGCTCGCCGGTGAGGAGCTTGAGCAGCGTCGACTTGCCGGCGCCGTTCGGCCCGACGATCACCAGCGTCTCGCCGGCATGGAGCGTCAGGTCGGTGGGATGGACGAGCGTGCGGCCGGAAACGGCGTAGGCGACGTCCGCAGCCTCGATCAACGCGGTCACGGGAAGAGCCCTCGCCGGCGCAGGAGGAGCCACAGGAAGAACGGGGCGCCGATCGCCGCGGTGACGATGCCGATCGGCAGCTCGGCGGGCGCCACGACCGTGCGCGCCACGAGGTCGGCCCCGACGAGGAGCCCGGCGCCCAGCAGCGCCGAGGCGGGCAGGAGCACACGATGGTCCGGGCCGACGACGAGCCGGAGCAGGTGCGGCACGACGATGCCGACGAAGCCGATCACGCCGGCCGCCGCCACGCTCGCGCCGACCGCGGCGGCGACGAGCACGACGATCGCCGCCTTGGCGCGCTCGACCGCGATGCCGAGGTGATAGGCCTCCGCCTCCCCGAGGACGAGGGCGTTGAGCGCCCGCGCCAGGATCGGCGTCGCGGCGAGCGTGGCGAGCAGGATGGGCGCGATCACAACCAGCTTCGCCCAGGTCGCGCCGCCGAGCGAGCCCAGCGACCAGAAGGTGAGGTCGCGCAGCTGGCGGTCGTCGCTGAGATAGGCGAGGAAGCCGCTCGCCGCTCCCGCCAGCGCGCCGAGCGCGATGCCGGCGAGCAGCATCGTCGCGATCGAGGTCCGTCCGTTGCGCGTGGCGATGGCGTAGAGCACGAGCGTCGACGCGAGGCCGCCGAGGAAGGCGCCGATGGGCAGGAGCGCGAACGGATCGATGCCGAGCGAAGCCGGCACCAGCCGCTCGCCGAGCACGATCGTCACCCCCGCGGCCAGCCCCGCGCCGGCGGAGACGCCGACGAGGCCGGGATCGGCCAGCGGATTGCGGAACAGGCCCTGCATCAGCGCGCCGGCGACCGCGAGCGCGGCGCCCACGAGGAGCCCCATCAGGAGCCGCGGCAGGCGGATGCCCGTGACGACGAGCGCGTCGCGCCGCGCGAGGTCGCCGGCACCCGTCGCCGCGTCCCCGAGGATCGCGACCACCCGCGCCGGCGCGATCGCCACGGCACCGGCCCCCAGCGCGAGGATCGACAGCGCGACGACCAGGAGCACGAGCGCGAAGAGCCCGAGCCTGGCGCGCCGCCGCCGCGCGGCGAGCGCGTCCGCGGGCGTTCTCGATCGCACGGCCCCGGCCGCGGCGAGGCCGGCGCTCATCGCCTCGCCTCGAAGGCGTCCGCTCCGCCGGAGAGCACCGCGGGGATCTCCACTGCCGGATGGAGCGCGCGCATCAGCGCGGCCGCCGCCTGCGGCGTGCGCGGCCCGAAGCCGAGCAGCGCGAGCCCGTCCATCGAGACGAGCCGGCGCTCGGCGGCGGCGGGGGTGAGCGCGAAGGCGGGGAGCGCGAACAGCGCATGGGGGTCGAGCGCGTGGTCGCCGCGGGCGATGGAGAGCACGACGTCGGGCGCCGCCGCGATGATCGCCTCGTCCGTGACGGGCTTGTAGCCCGCGACCTCCGGCACCGCGTTGACGCCGCCGGCGAGCGCGATGATCGCGTCCGCCGAGGTGCCGGCGCCGCCCACCATGGCACGCCCGTTCTGGAGCGAGAGCACGAACAGCACGCGCACCGGCGCGCCCGCGAGCCGTGCGCGCGCCTCCTCCAGCGCCGCGAAGCCCGCCTCGACCTCCCGCGCCAGCGCCTCCGCCCGCGCCCCCGCGCCGACGAGCGCGCCGATCGCACGGATGCGCCCGACGACGCCCGCCCGCGTCGGCTCCTCGCCGACGACGTCGATCGGCACGCCGGCCTGGCGCACGAGGTCGAGCGCGTCCGCTGGGCCGGCGGCGTCGATGGCGATCACGAGGTCCGGCGCGAGCGAGAGCACGCCCTCGGCGGAGAGCGCGCGCACGTAGCCCACGTCGGGGTGATCTTCGAGCGCCCGCGGCGGATGCACGCTCGTCGTGTCGACGCCGACGATCCGGTCCTCGACGCCGAGCGCGTAGAGGATCTCGGTGACGACGCCGCCGGCGGCGACGATTCGCTCGGCCGCGCCGGCGGGCGAGGTCGGGAGAGCGAGGGTCGCGAGGGGCAGCCCCGCGAGGAGAACGAGGGTTCGGAGCATGTCGAGGGTCCCGCGGGAGGTCATTTGGTGAGGATCAGCTTGTTGGCGGCGGTGATGCGCAGGCGGTAGCTCTCGCCGTTGTGGCGGATGATCGCCTCGCGCCCCTCGCCGACGAGCGCACGCACGTCGACCACGGGCGGCGCGCCCGGCCCGCGCGGCTCGTCCGAAGCCCTGGCCATGGCCGTATTCGGCTCTTCCTTGGAATGCATCTACTCGAACCTTTCGAGTCTTCGCCAAGTCGTTCCTCCTTCGAATCGCTCGAAAGAGTATATCTTCAAGTTTTCGATTGACGCTGTGTGCCGTCTCGCATAGACGGCGTCAAGCGTTCACGTGAGAAATCGAGCGCACAGCCAGCCAGCCCCTGTCCGCGACGCGCGTCGCGGGGCCCGCCAGCCATCGAGAACGGAACGACAGGCGAGGTGGATGGCGATGCGTAGGCTTTTCATGGGGGCGGTATCGCTCGGCGCGCTGGCGCTGGGCGTCGGGGCGGCTGCGGCGCAGGAGGGCATCCTGCTCGACGCGGTGACGGTCACGGCGACGAAGGACGAGACGCGGGCCGTCGAGGCGATGGCCGGCGCGAGCGTCGTGACGCGCGAGGAGATCCGCACGCGCGCGGTGCAGCGCATCGGCACGGTGCTGAACGCGCTGCCGAACGTCGCCACGCAGGAGAACGCGAACGATCCCGCCACCGCCGTCAACATCCGCGGCCTGCAGGACTTCGGCCGCGTCGCGGTGACGGTGGACGGCGCGCGCCAGAACTTCCAGCGCTCCGGCCACAACGCCGACGGCGCCTTCTTCCTCGATCCCGCCTTCGTGCGGCTCGTCGACGTCACCCGCGGCCCGGTCGCCAACGTCTACGGCTCGGGCGCGATCGGCGGCGTCGTCTCCTTCCAGACGGTGGATCCCGACGACGTCCTCGTTCCCGGCGAGCGGCTGTCGCTCACGCTGGACACGACCTTCCTGATGGGACGCCAGACCGGCATCCTCGGCTCGGGCATCGCCGCGATGCGCCCGACGGAAGCCTTCGGCGCCCTCGTCGGCCTGAGCCTGCGCTCGACGGACGACTACGAGAACGGCGACGGGGTGCGCGTCGACGACAGCGGCCAGGAGGTCGTCTCCGGCATCGGCAAGGTCGTGCTCGAGCCCGCGCCCTTCCACCGCATCGAGCTCTCCGGCCAGCTCCAGCGCTTCGACTTCGCAAACGGGCTCGGCACCGCGCGCGAGCCGCGCCGCGACAACGAGGTGACGACCGAGACCTTCGTCGCCCGCTGGGGCTGGGACGACCCGGCCAACCGCTTCGTCGACCTCGACGTCTCCGCCTGGTCGACGCGCACGCGGACCGACCAGACGCAGGTCTCCGGCACCGCGCCGTCGCTCGGGAGCACCCGCGCCTTCGAGATCCGCACGATCGGCGCGGACGTCCACAACACCTCGCGCTTCGACGCCGGCCCGCTCGGCTTCGCGCTGACCTACGGGTGGGACGCCTTCCGGGACGAGGTGACGGTCACCGACCCGCTCGGCTCGGCGGACCTGTTCACGCCGTCGGGCGAGCGCACCGTGTGGGGCGGCTTCCTCCAGAGCCAGGCGACCTGGGGCATCGTCGACGTGATCGGGGCGGCGCGCTTCGACGCCTACGAGCTCTCCGGCGGCGGCGTCTCGTCGGACGGCAGCCGCGTCTCCCCGAAGCTGACGATCGGCATCCGCCCGATCGAGGGGCTGCAGGTCTACGGCACCTATGCGGAGGGATACCGCGCGCCGTCGGTGACGGAGACGCTGATCACCGGGGTGCACCCGTTCCCGGCCGCGTTCAGCTTCCGGCCGAACCCGAACCTGCGCCCCGAGGTCGGCAAGACGATCGAGGCGGGCCTCAACCTGTCCTTCGACGACCTCTTCCTCGAGGGCGACTCGCTGCGCGGCAAGGTCTCGGTGTTCCGCACCGACGTCGACGACTACATCGAGAGCATCTACTCGGATCCCGGCGCGCCCTGCGGCGATCCGCGCGCGCGCAACGCCTGCGCCGACGCGACCTTCCGCTACGACAATATCTCCCGCGCCCGCCTCACCGGCGCGGAGCTCGACCTCACCTACGACGCGCGCCGCTGGTTCGCGAGCGTGTCGGGCGGCACGACGCGCGGCGACAACCGCGTGACGAACGAGCCGCTCACCTCGGTCCATCCCGACCAGCTCGCGCTCGGGGCGGGGTTGCGCTTCCTCGACGAGACGCTCACGCTGGGCGGGCGCGTCACCTTCGTCGCCGCGCAGGACCGGCTGCCCACGGCCTCCGCGACCCTGAAGAGCGAGGACTACACGCTGGTCGACCTCTACGCCTCGTACGACATCACCCCGGATGCGCGGGCGTACGTGCGGCTCGAGAACGTCGGCGACGTGCGCACCCGCCGCTTCCGCGACGGGGCCGACAGCCCCGGCTTCGTCGCCAAGGTCGGATTCCAGGCGCGGCTCGGCATGTGAGCCCGGACAGATCACAGGAGAGACAGACCATGTTCGTCGCCATGAACCGCTTCAAGGTCACCAAGGGCCGCGAGGGGGATTTCGAGACCGTCTGGTCGAGCCGCAAGACGCGGCTGGACGAGATGGCGGGCTTCGTCGCCTTCCACCTGCTGAAGGGTCCGGAGCGCGAGGACCACACCCTCTACGCCTCGCACACGGTCTGGACCGACCGTGCGAGCTTCGAGGCCTGGACGCGCTCCGAGCAGTTCCGCGACTCGCACCGCAACGCCGGCCAGAACAAGGGGCTCTATCTCGGCCATCCCGAGTTCGAGGGCTTCGAGAGCGTGCTCGGCGAGGACGCGCCCGCGACGGCGTCCTCTTCGGCGAAGGTGGCGTGATGGACGCGCCCGTCGCCGGCGATCCCGGTCTCCTAGCGGCGATCCGCGCGAGCCTCGCGCAGAGGCCCGACGGCGTCCTGGAGGACGTGGCGCGGGCCCACGGCGCGCCGCTGCGCACGGTCGTGGAGGCGCTCCCCGAAGAGGAGCGCCTCTTCGTCCCCGGGACGCGCTTCGCCGAGGTCTGGGCGGCGATGACCACGTGGGGCGAGGTGCTCTTCCTGATGCATACGCCGAGCGTCGTTCTCGAGGTGGTCGGGCGCCTGCCGCCCGGCAGCGTCGGCCGGGGCTTCTTCAACATCCACGGCGACAGCCCGATCGGCGGACACATTCGCGCGGACGCCTGCCGGGCGATCTACCTCGTCGACCGGCGCTTCCACGGGCGGCGGTCCTGCTCGATCCAGTTCTTCGACGAGGCGGGCGCGTCGATGTTCAAGATCTTCGTGCGGCGCGGGCCGGACCGCGAGCTCGAACCCGCCCAGCTCGCCGCGTTCGAGTCCCTGCGCGAGAGGCTCGCCCTGCCATGACCCCGGTCGACGCGGCGATCGAGACGCCGCTCGCCGCACCCGTCGCACCGGGCGCGGCGCACGCTCTCTCCCACGACCTCTCCCCATGGGGCATGTTCCTCGCCGCGGACGTCGTCGTACAGGCGGTGATGATCGGCCTCCTGGCGGCCTCGGTCCTGGTCTGGACGATCGCGCTGGTGAAGGGTCTCGAGCTGGCCGGCGCGTCGGCGCGCGCCCGCCGGAGCCTGCGCCTCCTCGACGACGTGACCTCCCTCGAGGAGGCGCAGCGCGCCTTCGCCGGCCGCGGCGGCGTCCCCGCGGCTCTCGTTCGGGCTCTCGCCGAGGAGTGGCGCGAGAGCGAGGGCCTGGGCCCGCGCCGCGACCCCGCCGGCGTGCGCGAGCGCGCCGCGATCCGCCTCGCGCGGCTGGAGAAGGCGGCGGTGCGCCGGCTCGCGGCGGGAACGGGGCTCCTCGCCATCACCGCCTCCGCCGCGCCCTTCCTCGGCCTGTTCGGCACCGTGTGGGGGATCATGAACGCCTTCATCGGCATCGCGGCGACGCAGACGACGAACCTCGCCGTCGTGGCGCCGGGCATCGCCGAGGCGCTGCTCGCCACCGGCATCGGACTCGTCGCGGCGATCCCGGCGGCGGTGCTCTACAACCTCTTCGCCCGCGGCATCGCCGCCTATCGCGGCCGCCTCGGGGACGTCTCCGCCCGGCTCGCTCGCCAGCTCAGCCGCGACCTCGACGCCGCCCGCGCCGAGGGTCCGGGCCTGCGTCTCGCCGCAGAGTAGGAGGCGCGCCGATGGCCTTCGCCCTGCGCCCGGACGGCGGCGACGAGGACGCGGACGACGCGCTCGCCGAGATCAACGTCACGCCCTTCATCGACGTGATCCTCGTCCTCCTCATCGTCTTCATGATCGCGGCCCCGCTCGCCACCGTCTCCGTGCCGGTCGACCTCCCGGCCTCGAGCGCGGCGCCGCAGCCCGCGCCGATCGAGCCGGTCGTGCTGACGCTGGACGCCGCGCGCACGCTCTCGCTCGGCGAGGCGCCGATCGCCCGCTCCGATCTCGCCGCGGCGCTCGACGCCGCCACCGCGGGCGACCGCGAGGCGCGGATCTTCCTGCGCGCGGACCAGGGCCTGGAATACCGGGCGCTGATGGATCTCCTGAACGATCTGCGCGCCGCGGGGTACCTGCGCGTCGCGCTGGTGGGGCTGGAGCAGGTCTCGCCCGAAGCGCCGGGAGCGGGCTCGCCGTGAGCGTGGGGCGGGGAGCGGCGCGGCTGTCCGCCTGGCTCGGCGCGGCGGGCCTCGCCGGGGCGGCGCACGCGGCGCTCGGCCTCGCGCTCGTGCCCAGCG
>NZ_JBQTCJ010000099.1:0-9055 GCF_052380005.1 Salinarimonas sp. NSM | reverse complement strand
GCGACGTCCTGCTGCGCGGGCTGCTGCTGGGCCGGTGCCTGGGCGGCGGCCGGCGCCGTCGGCTGGAGCCCCGTGGGCGCGACGATCGTGCCGTCCGGCCGCACCGTGACCGTGCGCACCCGCCGCGGCTCGCCGAGCGCCGCGACCGCGGGCGAGCTGACGAGCGGCGGCTGCAGGCCCGCGTCGAGACCGGCGAGGCCGTCCTCTCCGAGCGCCTGCGCAATCGGGTCGTCCGCGTTGGAGGCCGGCGCGGCGCCCGGCTGCGGCAGCACGACGCGCGGCGCCTCGCCCCCGGCCGGACGATCGAGGCCGGCGATGTCCACCGGCTGCTCCTCGCGATCGACGACGCGGGCCTCGCCGCTGTCGGCGCCGAGCAGCGCCGTGTCCTGGTTGGGGATCTCGACGCCGCCGGGGTCGGCCGGCGGCACGCGGGCGGGCTCGCTGTCTGCGGCGATGAGCGGCGGGTCGGCCGGTGCCTGGTCGACGGAGCCGGCGAACCACAGCGCCGTGCCGACGCCGATCGCGGCGACGACGATCAGCGCGCCAGCGGTGACGAGGCTCTTGCGCCCGGCGCCGCGGCGGCGCGGCTCGTCCTCGTCGAGCTCGTCGTCGTAGGCGCCGCCGGCCCAGTCTGCGGCGTCGTCATGCGCGGGACCGTCCGCCGCGTAGGGCTCGTCCCATTCGCCGGCGTCGTCGTAGGCCTCGTCGTATTCCGGCTCCTCGTAGCCGGGGCTCTCGTACCCCTGGTCGTCGCGGGGGGCGGGCCGTCGGGGATCGACGCGGGCGGGGTCGCGCGGGTCGTCCACGGAGAAGCCCTGCGCCGCATAGGCCGCGCGCGGATCCTCCACGTCGGGCCGCCGCTGGGGCGGCTGCGGCGCGGGGGGAACCCGCCGCGCGCCGGCGCGAGCCGCATCCTCGTCGAGAATCGCGCCGAACGGGTCGTCTTGGCCGACGATGCGGGCGAGCTCCGCCAGCGGGTCCGCCTTCGGCGCGGGCGGCTGCCCGTGGAGCGCACCCGCCCGCGGGTCCCCGCCCGTCTGACGCAGCTGGCGCTCGATCTCGTCGAGATCGATGGAGAGCCGCCGTTTCGCGTTGTCGCTCATCGCGCCGATATCCTCAGCCTCGCAACGCCTCGCGGTGGACGCGACGCGCTCAGCGCATCTCGTCCGGGGCCGCGACGCCCAGTATGGAAAGTCCGGAGGCGATCACGCAACGGACGGCGTGCGCCAGCGCGAGCCGCGCCTCGGTGGACTTTCGGTCGGCTTGATTAACAAACCGTAATTGCGGCAAGTCTTTGCCCTTGCTCCATAATTGATGCAGCGCCGCGGCGAGGTCGTAGAGGTAGAACGCGACCCTGTGCGGCTCGTGGGCGGTGGCCGCCTGCTCGATCGTGCGCGGGAAGAGCGCGATGCGCCGCAGGAGGTCGAGCTCCGCCTCGTCGGACAGGAGCGCGAGATCGGCCGCCGCCAGCGCCTGCGGCCCGAAGTCGACGCCCGGCATCTGTTCCGCCGCCTGTCGGAAGATCGAGGCGCAGCGGGCGTGCGCGTACTGCACGTAGAAGACCGGGTTGTCCTTCGACTGCTCGACGACCTTGGCCAGGTCGAAGTCCAGCGACGCGTCGTTCTTGCGCATCAGCATCATGAAGCGCACGGCGTCGCGGCCGACCTCGTCCACCACCTCACGCAACGTGACGAAGTCACCGGAGCGCTTGGACATCTTCACCGGCTCGCCTGCGCGCAGCAGCTTCACCAGCTGGCAGAGCTTGACGTCGAGCGCCCCCTCCCCGCCGGTGACGGCGGCCACCGCCGCCTTCATGCGCTTGACGTAGCCGCCGTGGTCGGCGCCCCAGACGTCGATCATCTCCTTGAAGCCGCGCAGGTACTTCGAGCGGTGGTAGGCGATGTCGGCGGCGAAGTAGGTGTAGGAGCCGTCGGACTTGAGCAGCGCGCGGTCCGTGTCGTCGCCGAAGCGGGTGGCCCGGAACAGCGTCTGCTCGCGATCCTCCCACTCGTCGTCCTTGGCGCCCTTGGGCGGCTCGAGCCGGCCTTCGTAGATGAGGTCGCGCACGCGCAGGTCGGCGATGGCGGACGAGATGTCGTCGACGTCGCCGGTGGCGAGCGAGCGCTCGGAGAAGAACACGTCGTGGACGATGTCGAGCGCGGCGAGGTCGGCGCGGATCATCGCCATCATCTGGTCGATGGCGGTGTCGCGCACGATCGGCAGCCAGGTCTCCTCGTCCTGCTCGAGCAGGCCCGGCCCGTGGATCTCCTCGAGCGCCTGCCCGACCGGGACGAGATAGTCGCCCGGATAGAGCCCCTCGGGGATGGTGCCGATGTCCTCGCCGAGCGCCTCGCGGTAGCGCAGGTAGGCGGAGCGGGCGAGCACGTCGACCTGCGCGCCGGCGTCGTTGATGTAGTACTCGCGCGTCACGTCGCGCCCGACGAAGGCGAGCAGGTTGGCGAGCGCGTCCCCGAACACCGCGCCGCGGCCGTGGCCGACGTGGAGCGGGCCGGTGGGATTGGCCGAGACGTACTCGACGTTGACCTTCGGCCCCTCCGCCGCGCCGCCGCGGGCGTAGCCGGTGCCGGCACGCACCGCCGCGCGCAGCACGTCGTGCAGCACGGACGGGGCGAGCCGCAGATTGATGAAGCCAGGGCCGGCGATCTCGACCCCGGCGATGCGCGGGTCCCCGCGCAGGTCGGCGGCGATCAGCTCGGCGAGATCGCGCGGCTTCGCGCCCGCGTCCTTGGCGAGCACCATCGCGGCGTTGGTGGCGAGGTCGCCGTGGGCGGGATCGCGCGGCGGCTCGACGACGGCGCGGGCGTGATCGAGCCCCGCCGGGAGCGCGCCGGCCTCCACGAGCCGGGCGAGCGCCTCGGCCACGCGGGCCTCGAAGAGGGCGAAGAGGTTCATGTGGGACCCGTCCGTTCGGCGCCGGCGGACCGGCCGGCGCGGGATCGTTCTCGTGCGCGGGGTTTAGGACGGAACGCGGCGGGGGGGAAGGGGGTGGAGGGGTTCGGGGGCGGCGCCCATGCCGCGCGCCGACGCCCTCACCTCTCCGACAGCCGCCCTCCCTCCTCCGCGAGGCGGCGGAGGAGATCCGGCACCGCGTAGGCGTCGCCGTGCGTGGCGGCGTAGCGGTCGAGGGCCGCGACGATCGTGGGGAGCCCGGTCTCGTCCGCCCAGAACATCGGGCCGCCGCGCCAGGCGGGGAAGCCGTAGCCGTTGATCCAGACGACGTCGATGTCCGAGCCGCGGATCGCCTTGCCCTCCTCCAGGATGCGCGCGCCCTCGGCCACCATCGGGTAGAGGCAGCGCTCCAGGATCTCGTCGTCGGAGATCGCGCGGCGCGCGATGCCCTTCTCGGCGGACATGGCGTGGACGATCTCCTCGGTGACCGGCGAGGGGGTGCCCCGGCGGGCGTCGTCGTAGTCGTAGAAGCCGGCACGAGTCTTCTGCCCGCGCCGGTCGCGCTCGCACAGGCGCTCCTTGAGCGTCTCGCCCTTCGAGGTCTCTCGCGACCAGCCGAGGTCGAGCCCGGCGAGGTCGCTCATCTGGAAGGGGCCCATCGGCAGGCCGAAGGCGACGAGGACGCGGTCGACGTCCCAGGGCATGGCGCCCTCGAGGACGAGGTGCGTCGCCTCCGCCTGGCGGCGCGCCAGCATGCGGTTGCCCACGAAGCCGTGGGCGACGCCGACGCACACCGCGACCTTGCGCAGGCGCTTGGCCAGGGCCATCGCTGTCGCGATCGCGTCGGGCGCGGTCCTCTGCGCGCGCACCACCTCGAGCAGCTTCATGATGTTCGCCGGCGAGAAGAAGTGCAGGCCGAGCAAGTCCTGCGGGCGCGACGTCGCCGCGGCGATGGCGTCGACGTCGAGATAGGAGGTGTTGGTGGCCAGCAGCGCGCCGGGCTTCGCCACCCGGTCGAGGGCGGCGAAGACGGCCCGCTTCACCTCCATCGTCTCGAAGGCGGCCTCGATCACCAGATCGGCCTGGGCGAGATCCTCGTAGGCCAGCGAGGTCGCCAGCCGCCCGAGCCGGGCATCCGCCTCGCCCTGCCCGATCCGGCCCTTGGCGGCCGACCCCGCGTAGGTCGTCTCGATCGTGTTCCGGCCGCGGGCCAGCGCCTCCTCCTTCGCCTCGACGATCGTCACGGGGAAGCCCGCGTCGAGGAAGGCCATGGCGATGCCGGTGCCCATCGTGCCGGCGCCGACGATGCCGACGCGCTCGACGGTGCGGGTCGGCGTCTCCCGACCGATACCGGGGATCTTCGCCGCCTCGCGCTCGGCAAGGAAGGCGTGGCGCAGGGCCTTCGACTGGGGGCCCGCCTCGAGCTCCTGGAAGGTGGCGCGCTCGAGGGCGAGGCCCTCCGCGAACGGACGATCGAGCGCCGCGGCGACGCAGGCGATGGCGCACTCCGGCGCCACCTGTCCCCGCAGGCGCTTGGCCGCATGGGCACGGGCCGCATCGAAGGCGGCGGGATCGGGGGCGAGCCGCCCGGTCTCGTCGCGGACCCTGCGCAGCAGCCGCTCCGGCGGCAGGCCGCGCGCGAGTAGATCGCGCGCGAAAGCGATGGCGTCCGCCCGCAGGCTCTCCTCGCCCGAGGCCCGCGCATCGACGACGCCCGCCGCGCGGGCGGCCTCGCCGACGAGCCGCTTGCCCTCGACGATCAGCGAGAGCGCCGTCGCGACGCCGGCGAGCCGCGGCAGGCGCTGGGTGCCGCCCGCACCGGGGATCAGCCCGAGGGACACCTCGGGCAGGCCGAAGGCGGCGCTCGGCGTCGCGATGCGGTGGTGGCAGGCCATGGCGAGCTCGAGCCCGCCGCCCAGCGCCGTCCCGTGCACCGCGGCGACGACGGGCTTCGGCGCGCTCTCGATCGCCTCGAGCACGGCCCGGAGATCGGGCTCGGCCCGCGGCTTGCCGAGCTCGCTCACGTCCGCGCCGGCGACGAAGGTCCGCCCCGCGCAGATGAGCACGATCGCGCGCACGGCCGCGTCGGCGCAGGCGCGCTCGATGGCGGAAACGAGCCCCGCCCGCAGCGCCGCCGAGGTGGCGTTCACGGGCGGGTTGTCGAGGGTGACGATCGCGATCTCGCCCTCCCGGTCGAGCGTGACGACCTCGTCGGCGACGGTCATGGGCGGCCCTCCTGAAAACGTCGAGCGAGCGGTCTCGCATGCCGAGCCGCCGCGGGGAAGACGCAGGGCTGCCCGAGCCAACCTGGCAGGACGCGCTCCGCCGGCATGCGCAAAGCTCGTTTCGCGCGTGCCAAGCGGGTCGCGGCCTGCTAAAGGCCTCGCGTCCCGGACGATCCGGGGCTCCTCCCCATGAAGAGGCGAACGGAAAGAGAGACGCCATGAGCGCGCCCACCGCACTCACCCTCAAGTCGGATTTCCTCGCGACGCTGCAGTCGCGCGGCTACATCCACCAGTGCTCCGATTACGCGGGGCTCGACGAGAAGGCTCTGGAGGGGGCGGTCACGGCGTATGTGGGCTACGACTGCACCGCGCCCTCGCTGCACGTCGGCTCGCTCGTCTCGATCATGATGCTGCATTGGCTCCAGAAGACCGGCGGCAAGCCCATCGTGCTGATGGGCGGCGGCACCACCCGCGTCGGCGACCCGACGGGACGCGACGAGGCGCGCAAGCTCCTCTCGGAGGAGCAGATCGAGTCGAACAAGGCGGGCATCAAGCGCGTCTTCTCGAAGTTCGTGAGCTTCGGCGAGGGCGCGCGCGACGCGGTCATGGTCGACAACGCCGATTGGCTGCTGGCGCTCAACTACATCGCCTTCCTGCGCGACGTCGGCCGGCACTTCTCGGTCAACCGCATGCTGT
Source organism: Salinarimonas sp. NSM (assembly GCF_052380005.1). Taxonomy (NCBI): domain Bacteria; kingdom Pseudomonadati; phylum Pseudomonadota; class Alphaproteobacteria; order Hyphomicrobiales; family Salinarimonadaceae; genus Salinarimonas; species Salinarimonas sp. NSM. Next base: position 3,224 of record NZ_JBQTCJ010000099.1, on the reverse strand, counting down.
CGTTCGATTCGGTGAAGCTGCGGCTCGATCGCGAGAGCGAGTTCTCGTTCCTCGAGTTCAACTACATGCTGCTCCAGTCCTACGACTTCGTCGAGCTGGCGCAGCGCCACGGCGTCAACCTGCAGATGGGCGGGTCGGACCAGTGGGGCAACATCGTCTCCGGCATCGACCTCGGCCGGCGCATGGGCACGCATCAGCTCTACGCGCTGACCTGCCCGCTGCTCACCACCGCGTCAGGTGCCAAGATGGGCAAGACGGCGGCCGGCGCCGTGTGGCTCGACGAGAGCATGCTCTCGCCGTGGGACTACTGGCAGTTCTGGCGCAACACGGAGGACGCCGACGTCGAGCGCTTCCTCAAGCTGTTCACGCTGCTGCCGCTCGACGAGATCGCCCGCCTCGCCGCGCTGCAGGGCGCGGAGATCAACGAGGCGAAGAAGATCCTCGCCACCGAGGCGACCGCCCTCCTCCACGGGCGCGCGGCGGCGGAGGAAGCGGCGCAGACGGCGCGGCGGACCTTCGAGGAGGGCGCGCTCGCCGACACGCTGCCGACGGTCGAGATCCCGCGCGCGCGCCTCGCCGAGGGTCTCGGCGTCCTCACGGCGTTCGGCCCCGACCACGCCGGCCTCGTCCCCTCGATGAGCGAGGGCCGGCGCCAGGTGAAGGGCGGGGGCCTGCGGGTCAACGACGTCGCCGTGTCCGATCCGACGGCGACGCTCGGCGAGGCCGACCTGCGCGAGGGCGTGATCAAGCTGTCGTTCGGGCGCAAGAAGCACGTGCTGCTGAAGGCGGTGTGAGGCCACGGACGGCGTATGCGGGGCGCGACGCGGTTCCCCTCTCCCTCGTGGAGAGGGGCTAGGGGTGTGGGGCGTCGAGCGAGGCTCTCAGGCTGGAGGGACGAGCGGGCCGTGCAGGCCGGCATCCGCGTTGTCGTCGGTCCTGCACGCCCCACACCCCCGACCCCTCTCCAGGAGGGAGAGGGGAGACCGTCGGCGCCCTGCACGAGGGTATCACGCCACGCTTTCGAGGCCCTCCTCCCGCAGCGCTCCCGCGCCCCCTCACTTCTCCAGCCGCGCCACCAGGCTCGACGTGTCCCAGCGCTTGCCGCCCATCTTCTGGACGTCGGCGTAGTACTGGTCGACGAGGGCGGTGAGCGCGAGCGTCGCGCCGTTCTTGCGCGCCTCGTCGAGGACGATGTTCAGGTCCTTGCGCATCCAGTCGACGGCGAAGCCGAAGTCGAACTCGCCCTTGGCCATCGTCTTCCAGCGATTCTCCATCTGCCAGGAGCCGGCGGCGCCCTTCGAGATCGTGTCGAGCACGGCCTCCATGTCGAGCCCCGCGCGCTTGCCGAAATGCACCGCCTCGGCGAGGCCCTGCACGACCCCGGCGATGCAGATCTGGTTGACCATCTTGGTGAGCTGGCCCGAGCCGGCGGGGCCGATCAGGCGACACATCTTGGCATAGGCCTGGATGACGGGCTCCACCCGCTCGAAGGTCGCCTCGTCGCCGCCGCACATCACGGTGAGCGCGCCGTTCTCCGCGCCGGCCTGACCGCCGGAGACCGGCGCGTCGACGAAGCCGAAGCCCTTCTCCCAGGACAGCGCCGAGAGCTCGCGCGCCACCTCGGCGGAGGCGGTGGTGTGGTCGACGAAGACCGCGCCCTTGGCCATGCCCTTGAAGGCCCCCTCCGCGCCGATCGTCACCTCGCGCAGGTCGTCGTCGTTGCCCACGCAGGCGAAGACGATCTCCTGGCCTTCCGCGGCCGCACGCGGCGTCTTGGCGAATGCGCCGCCGTGCTCGGAGACCCAGCGTTCCGCCTTGGACTGGGTGCGGTTGTAGACGGTGACCTCGTGGCCCTTGCCCGCCAGGTGCCGCGCCATGGGATAGCCCATCACGCCCAGTCCCAGGAACGCTACCTTCGCCATGTCTCATGCTCCTCGCTGCGGGGGATGCGTCGTGCCGTGGGGCACGGTTCTAGAGCATCCGCCGACGGAGTGGAACCGCGATGGCGGCGGTTCGATCAGGCGCGGCGGGACCGCGCCTTAAGCCGGGATTAACCGTAACCTGCGTTCAATCGGGCCAACGCCGAGACCGCTCGGCCCGGAGTTCCAGCGTCTCATGTCTCTCCTCGCCGGGATGGCCAGGGCTGCGATCGTCGCGGCCGGTGCCGGCCTCGGGCTCGTGATCGCCTCGGCGATCGAGCCGCCGGGGTCGGGACCCTATCTCGCCTCCGTCGACCTCGCGCGCGAGGGGGCGCGGCCGCCCGCGACCGCGCTGCCGCCGGGCGCGGAGATCGTCGACGAGGGCGATCGGCGGGTGCTGCGTGCCGTCGGCGAGACGCCCGAGGCCGCCGCGGCGCTCGCGACCGCGGCCGCCTACACCGTCCTGTGGAGCGCCCGCGACCCCGCGCCGTCCGCTGCGACGGCCGCACCCGCCTCCCCCGCTCCGTCGCGCGCTCCGCCTGCCGCGGACCTCTCCGAGCGCCTGGACGCGCTCCGCACCCGCGACGAGGCCGGCGCCACGCTCCGCCGCCTGGGCGATGCCGACGATCCCGAGCGCCTCGCGAGCGCGCAGGGCCTGCCGCCCGCCGTCGAGGCCGCGGCGGTGCGCTACGTCGAGGCGTCGATCGCCGCGGCGGACGCGCAGGATGTCTACGGCCCGCGCCACCCCAGCCGCACCGCCGCGCTGCGGCAGCTCGAGAATGCCCGAGGGCGGCTGCTCGCCGCCGCCGACGCGGCACGCGAGGAGGCACGCGCCGCGCTCGACGCGGCCCGCGATCGGCTGGCGCGCCTCGATCGGCCCGCAGAGACGCCCGCGGAGACACCTGCAGAGACGCCTGCAGAGACGCCCGCAGCGTACCCTTCCGGACGGGACGAGAGGCAGCCCATCGGCGCGGCCCCGCCGGTCGCGGCGATGCCCGCCGCTCCGCCGCTCCTGGCGCCGCGGGTCGAGTCGTCCGTTGCCGGCGCCGGCCTGCCGTGGGAGCCGATCGGCGCGGGCGCCGGCGCCCTCGCCGCCTATCTCCTCACCGCGCTGCGTTTCTCCGGCTCCCGGCGCGCCCGCCGGCCCGCGCGGGCGGACGCGAGGGCCACGGCCGCTCGGCCCGACGTCGCAACCGCCGCGCAAGCCGTGCCGCTCCCCCACGCTGCACCGGCGCCGGCCGAGGCTCCCACGGACCGCGCGCCGCCGCGGCGGCACGACCCGGCGGCGCTCGCCGCGACCTGGGA
>NZ_JBQTCJ010000098.1:0-9140 GCF_052380005.1 Salinarimonas sp. NSM | reverse complement strand
GCCTCCGGCGGGCGCCGCCGGCGCGTCTCCGCGGGCGCGGTCCGGCGGGCGGCGGCCGCGCGCCGCGCGGCGGCGGGACCGAACTCGACGACGGTGCTCACGCGGCGTCCTTTCGCAGGTGACGCCGGGCGATCTCGGCGACGAGGGCGGCGATCTCGCGGGCGGCCTCGCTCGACGGCGCGGCCTCGGCGACGGAGAGGCCCTGCGCCGCGCTCTCGGCGTAGACCACGCGCTGGCACAGCGCCGGCTCGAGCACCGGCATCTCGAAGGGCTCGAGGGCTCCCGTCACGTCGCGCCCGATCGCGGTGTTGGCGATCTTGCGGTTGATGACGAAGGCGCCCGCGAGCGTCTCCTTGTAGATCTGCGCCTCGCGGATCAGCTCCACCGTCTCGCGCGCGGCCCATATGTCGTAGGGCGAGGGCTGGACGGGGATGAGCACCGTGTCGCTGGCGAGGATCGCGGCCCGGGCGAGGTCGTTGGCGCGCGGGGCCCCATCGATGACCACGGCGTCGTAGCCGGCGGCGAGGCTCGGCAGGTCGCGGTGGAGCGTGGGCTTGGCCATGCCGACCACGGGAAACAGCGGCTCGCGCTCGCGGGCGCTCGACCAGGCGAGCGCGGAGCCCTGCGGATCGGCGTCGACGAGCAGCACGCGCCGCCCCAGCGCCGCGAGGCCCGCGGCGAGGTTCACGGCGATCGTGGTCTTGCCCACGCCACCCTTCTGGTTGAGCACGCCGACGATCACGGGATCGCGCATCCTTGTCAGAGCCGTACGAGCGACGATACCAGACCCGCGCCGCCCCGTCAGGGTAAAAGCCGCCGCACACGCGGGCAGGGCGGGTGAACTTTCGGTCGGCGCGCCTCTATGCTGGGCAGGCGGACGCGTGAGGAACGAGGGTGAGATGGCACGGGACATGGACGGGATCGGCGAGGGCGGGCGCCCGGGCGCGTTCCTGCGCATCCGGCTCGACCCGGACATCGCGGTCGGCCCCGGCAAGGCGGACCTGCTCGAGGGCATTCGCGAGACCGGCTCCATCGCCGCCGCCGGGCGGCGCATGGGCATGAGCTACAAGCGCGCCTGGATGCTCGTCGAGACGATGAACCGCTGCTTCGAGGCCCCGCTCGTCGAGACGAGCCGCGGCGGGCGCGAGCAGGGCGGCGCGCGGCTGACCGAGAACGGCGCGCGAGTCCTCGCACTCTATCGCACCATGCAGGAGAAGACCGAACGGGCCGTCGCCGCCGACATGGAGGCGATGCGCGCGATGCTCCGCGATCCCGCCGCGCGAGGCGATATGTCCGGACGAAAATAACGCTGGACGCGACCCCCCAGGTCGATATGTTTCTGCGAACCGATCGAGGAGGTCACCATGACGAGGCACGCCCCGAGGCTCGCGCTGCTGACGACGCTCGTCGCCGCCGCGCTCACCTTCTCCGCCCCCGCCGCCCGCGCCCAGGACGCGGTCGTCTTCGCCGCCGCGAGCCTGAGGAACGCGCTCGACGACGCCGCCGCCGCCTTCCAGGAGCGGACGGGGAGCCGGATCGCGCTCTCCTACGCCGGCTCCTCGGCCCTCGCCCGCCAGATCGAGGAAGGCGCGCCGGCCGATCTCTTCGTCTCCGCCAGCGTTGAGTGGATGGATCACCTCGCCGCCGCGGGGCTGATCCGCGAGGAGAGCCGCGTCGACCTCCTGGGCAACCGCATCGCGCTCGTGGCGCCCGCGACCTCCGACGTCGAGGTCACGATCGCGCCCGGCTTCGACCTCGCCGGCGCGCTCGGCCCCGACGGGCGGCTCGCCATGGCGGAGACGACGGCGGTGCCCGCCGGCGTCTACGGCCGCGCGGCGCTGGAGCACCTCGGCGTGTGGGAGAGCGTCGCCGAGCGTCTCGCCCAGTCGGAGAACGTGCGCGCCGCCCTCGCCCTCGTCTCCCGCGGCGAGGTCCCGCTCGGGATCGTCTACACGACGGACGCCACCGCGGACGAGAACGTGCGCGTGGTCGCGCTCTTCCCGGAGGAAACGCATCCGCCGATCGTCTACCCTGCGGCGCTGACACGCGAGAGCGAGAGCGCCGTCGCCGCCGAGTTCCTCGCCTTCCTGCGCACGCCCGAGGCCCGGCCGCTGCTCGAGCGCCAGGGCTTCGCCGTGCTCGTCGAGTAGGTCGCGCATGAGCTGGCTCGCGCTCTCGCCGCAGGAATGGGACGCGGTGCGGCTGTCGCTCCTCGTCTCCTTCTGGGCGACGGTGGCGAGCCTGCCCTTCGGCATCGCGGTCGCGTGGCTGCTCGCGCGCGTGTCCTTCCCGGGCAAGGCTCTCTTGAACGGCCTCGTGCACCTGCCCCTCGTCCTGCCGCCGGTCGTCACCGGCTACGTGCTGCTGCTGCTCTTCGGCCGACGCGGGCCGATCGGCGGCTTTCTCGAGGAGACGTTCGGCGTCGTGCTCGCCTTCCGCTGGACCGGCGCGGCGCTCGCCTGCGCGGTGATGGGCTTCCCGCTGATGGTGCGCGCCATCCGCCTCGCCATCGAAGCCGTCGACCCGAGGCTCGAGGCGGCGGCGGGGACGCTGGGCGCAGGGCGGATCGCGACCTTCCTCGTGGTGACGCTGCCGCTGATCGCGCCCGGGATCATCGCCGGGATGATCCTGTGCTTCGCCAAGGCGATGGGCGAGTTCGGCGCGACGATCACCTTCGTCTCCAACATCCCTGGCCAGACGCAGACGCTGCCATCCGCGATCTACACCTTCACGCAGGTCCCCGGCGGCGAGGCGGGCGCGCTCCGGCTCACGCTCGTCTCGGTCGCGATCGCCTTCGGCGCGCTGCTGGTCTCGGAACTGCTGGCGCGGCGGGCGCAGGCGCGGGTGGGGATCGCATGAGGGAGGACGTCGCGCCGACGCTCGAGATCGCGCTGCACCACCGGCTCGGCGCCTTCGATCTCGACATCGCGTTCCGGAGCGACGCCGGCGTCACTGCGCTGTTCGGCCCGTCGGGCTCCGGCAAGACGACCGTGGTGAACGCAGTCGCCGGGCTCGTGCGGCCGCAGGCGGGGCTCGTGCGCATCGGCGGCGAGACCCTCACCGACACGAAGGCGGGGGTGGTCGTGCCGCCGCACCGCCGGCGCATCGGCGTCGTCTTCCAGGACGCGCGGCTGTTCCCCCACCTGTCGGTGCGCGCGAACCTGCTGTTCGGGCGCTGGTTCGCGCCGAGATCCGCGCCGCGTGTCGCGCTGGAGCCGGTCGTCGAGCTCCTCGGCATCGGGCATCTCCTGAAGCGGCGGCCCGGCGGGCTCTCCGGGGGCGAGCGCCAGCGGGTCGCCATCGGCCGCGCGCTCCTGTCCGCGCCGCGCCTCCTCGTGATGGACGAGCCGCTGGCCTCCCTCGACGACGCCCGCAAGGCCGAGATCCTGCCCTACCTCGAGCGCCTGCGCGACGAGGCGCGGGTGCCGATCGTCTACGTCAGCCATTCCCGCGCGGAGGTGACGCGGCTCGCGGGGACGGTCGTGCTCCTGCGAGAGGGGCGGATCGTCGGGCGCGGGACGCCGGCGGATGTGCTGAGCGAGGACGGCGCCCGCGCGACCGCGCTCCGCGGCGCGGCGCGGGTCCGCCGGCTCGGCCGCTGGGACGCGCCGGATCACGCGTTGAAGACCACCCGCCCCACTTCCGAAAGATCGTAGCCGCCCTGCCGCTCGGCCGCCGCCGCGAGCGCCGGGTCGCGCAGGAACCGGATCAGCGCTTGGACCGGCGGCTCGAAATAGTCCCGCCGGCGCATCACGAGGTCGAACGGCTCGACGACGCCGATCGGCACGAAGCCGAGCCCCGCGGCCATCGCCGCCGCGCGCACGCCGAAGCCGGCGTCGGCCTCGCCGGCGGCGATCAGGCCCGCGAGATCTCCTTGAGTCTGCGCCGGCCGCGCCGCGCGCGGCAGCGCGTCCGCCGCGATGCCGGCGCGGGCGAGCAGCGTGTCGGTGAGGAGCCGCGTGCCCGCGCCGTCCGGGCGCTGGGCGAGGCGGGCGCCGGAACTCGCGAGGTCGGCCACCTCCCGGATGCCGAGCGGGTTGCCCGCGGCGACGACGAGCCCCTGCTCGCGGGTGCAGAAGCGGATCATCACGATGTCCGGGAACGGCAGCGCCCGGCGCACCGCATCGACGTTGTAGGCCCCCGTGTCCGGCTCCATCAGATGGATGCCGGCGAGCGCGGCTTCTCCGCGCGCCAGCCGGTCGAGCCCGTCGTGCGAGCCGCGCGCGAGCAGAGCCAGCCCGCTGTCGGAGGCCCGCAGCGCCCATTCGAGCAGCGGATCGGACGAGCCCGCGTAGATCGCGGGCGGCGGGGCGGCGAATCGGCTCGGCGCCTCGGTGTGCGCCTCGAGCCAGCGGTCGACGAGCCGGCGCGAGAACAGGAGCTTGCCCGTCGCGCGGGTGCAGGGGATCTGCCCGCGCGCGGCCATGTCGTAGACCGTGCGCTCCTTGAGCCTCAGGTAGGCGGCGACCTCGGCCGTCGTCATCAGATCCACTGCATCCATCTCCGTTTGGCTGCGAGAATTCCGTTCTTGCTCGTTATCGCGGCGGAATCCAGAATGGGGCACACCGTACGCAGATTTCCCGATGTCCGAGTCCCCCTTCGCCGCCGCCTTCGGCCTCGTTCTCGCGCGCGATCCCGCGCTCGTCGAGATCGTGGCGCTGTCGCTGCGCGTCACGCTGACCGCCGTGGCGATCGCCTGCGTGATCGGCCTGCCGCTCGGCGCCGGGCTCGCACTCGCGCGCTTCCCCGGGCGCGGCGCGGTGATCGTTCTCGTCAACGCGCTCATGGGCCTGCCGCCGGTCGTGGCGGGGCTCGTGCTCTACCTCCTCCTCTCGCGCTCCGGGCCGCTGGGCGATCTCGGGCTCCTGTTCACGCCCACCGCCATGATCCTCGCCCAGGCGGTGCTGATCCTGCCGATCGTCACCGCGCTCACGCGCCAGACGGTGGAGGACCTCTGGGCGGAGTATCGCGAGCAGCTCACCTCGCTCGGCTCGTCGCGCCTGCGCGCCATCCCGACGCTGCTCTGGGACGCGCGCTTCTCGCTCACGACCGCGGTCCTCGCCGGCTTCGGGCGGGCGAGCGCCGAGGTCGGCGCGGTGCTCATCGTCGGCGGCAACATCGCCGGCTACACGCGCACGATGACGACGGCGATCGCGCTGGAGACGAGCCGCGGCGACCTCGCGCTGGCGCTGGGGCTCGGGATCATCCTGCTCGCGATCACGCTCGCGCTCAATGCGGGCGCGTACGGAAGCGCCCGTCTCGGCGCCCGGCTGGCGGGCGGCGGCGCCCATGCGTGAGACGCCCTCGATCCTGCCGCTGGGCCTGGAGGGCATCGGCTTCGAGGCCGGCGGGCGCCGCCTCCTCGACGGCGTCCATCTCGCCGTTCCGCGCGGCGCGCGCATCGCGATCGTCGGACCCAACGGCGCCGGCAAGAGCCTGACCCTGCGCATCGCCCACGGCCTCCTCGCGCCGACGAGCGGGCGGGTCGCCTGGTCCGGGCCCGCGGCGGGCGCGGCACGGGCGGGGCGCGGGCACGCGATGGTGTTCCAGCGGCCGGTGCTTCTGCGTCGATCGGCGCGCGGCAACCTCACCCACGCGCTGGCGCTCCACGGCGTCGCGCGCGGCGAGCGTCGGCGACGCGCCGACGACGCGCTCGCCCGCTTCGGCCTCGCCCCGCTGGCGGACGCGCCCGCGCGGGTGCTGTCGGGCGGCGAGCAGCAGCGCCTCGCGATGGCGCGCGCCTGGGCGCTCGGCCCCGAGCTGATCTTCCTCGACGAGCCGACGGCCGCCCTCGACCCGGCCGCGACCCGCGGCGTCGAGGACGTGATCCGCGCCTTCCAGGCGGAAGGCGTCGCCATCGTCATGACCACCCACGACCTCGCCCAGGCGAAGCGCCTCATGGACGAGGTCGTGCTGATGCACCGCGGGCGGATCGTCGAGCACGCCCCCGCGGACGGCTTCTACACCCGGCCGCAGACCCCCGAGGGCCGCGCCTTCGTCGCGGGCGAGCTGCTGTGGTGAAGCGAGATCCCAACGAGCGGACGATGCGTCCGCCGCAGGAGAGGAGACACCCGTGAACACGTCCATGCTTCGTCGCACCCTGCTCGGCGCCGCCGTCGCGGCCGCCGCCCTTCTGCCGCTCGCCGGCGCGAGCATCGCGCAGGAGCGCTTCATCACCGTGGCCTCGACGACGTCGACGGTGAATTCCGGCCTGTTCGAGGCCATCCTGCCCGCCTTCACCGAGGAGACCGGCATCGAGGTCCGCGTGCTCTCGCAGGGCACCGGCCAGGCGCTGGAGACCGGCCGGCGCGGCGACGCCGACGTGGTCTTCGTCCACTCCCGCCCCGCCGAGGAGCAGTTCGTGGCGGACGGGTACGGTGTCGCGCGCATCCCCGTGATGTACAACGACTTCGTCGTCGTCGGCCCGCAGGCGGACCCGGCGGGCGTCGCCGGCGGGAGCGACGTCGTCGCGGCCTTCGCGGCGATCGCGGGAGCCGAGTCCGCCTTCGCCTCGCGCGGCGACGATTCGGGCACGCATCAGGCCGAGAAGCGCCTGTGGGAGGCCGCCGGCGTCGCCCCGGAGGGCTCCTGGTACCGCGAGACCGGCTCGGGCATGGGCGCGACGCTCAACATCGCCGCGCAGATGCCGGCCTACGCGCTCACCGATCGCGGCACCTGGCTCGCCTTCGAGAACAAGGCGGATCTCGGCATCGTGGTCGAGGGCGACCGGCGGCTGTTCAACCAGTACGGCGTGATCCTGGTCTCGCCGGAGCGTCATGCGCACGTGAAGACGGACGACGCGCAGGCCTTCGTCGACTGGCTCGTCTCCCCCGACGGCCAGGGCGCCATCGCCGGCTACACGATCGGCGGCGAGCAGCTGTTCTTCCCCAACGCCGACGAGCCGGGCGCCTGATCGTCAGCTGAGCGAGACAGGTATCGGTGTAAGCGCGAATGGCGCGCCCGCGCGCGCGCCGCTAGCCTCGACGCGAACGGGCCACCGAAGGTCCGGATCGAGGAGAGGACATGCGTCAGGTCTACCCGTTCTCGGCGATCGTCGGCCAGGACGAGATGAAGCTCGCGCTGGAGATCGCCGCCGTCGACCAGTCGGTCGGCGGCGTGCTCGTCTTCGGCGACCGCGGCACCGGCAAGTCCACCGCCGTTCGTGCGCTCGCGGGCCTGCTCCCGCCGATGAAGGTCGTGGAGCACTGCCCCTACAATTGCGATCCGGCAAAGCCGCGGGGCGAATGCCCCTCCTGCGCGGCGCGGCAGGCGGCCGGCGCCTCCTTCACCGCCGTCGAGGTGCCGGTCCCCGTCGTCGACCTGCCGCTCGGGGCGACCGAGGACCGCGTCGTCGGCGCGCTCGACCTCGAGCGGGCGATCACCAAGGGCGAGAAGGCCTTCGAGGCGGGGCTGCTCGCCCGCGCGCATCGCGGCTTCCTCTACATCGACGAGGTGAACCTCCTCGAGGACCACCTGGTCGACCTCCTCCTCGACGTGGCCGCCTCGGGAGAGAACGTGGTCGAGCGCGAGGGGCTCTCCGTGCGCCATCCGGCGCGCTTCGTGCTCGTCGGCTCGGGCAACCCCGAGGAGGGGGAGCTGCGCCCGCAGCTGCTCGACCGGTTCGGGCTCTCCGTCGACGTGAAGACGCCGACCGACATCCCGATTCGCGTCGCCATCGTGCGCCGCCGGGACGCCTTCGAGCGCGATCCGGCGGCCTTCATCGCGGACTACGCTGAGGCGGACGCGCGGCTGCGCAAGCGCATCGCCACAGCGCGCGGCCGCCTGCCGGAGACGCTCGTCTCCGACGCCGCACTGGAGGCCGCCGCACGGCTGTGCGTCGCGCTCGGCACGGACGGACTGCGCGGCGAGATCACGCTGCTCCGCGCCGCCCGCGCGCTCGCGGCGCTGGAGGGCGTCGAGGAGGTCGGCCTCGCCACGCTGCGCGCCGTCGCGCCGCTGGCGCTGCGCCACCGCCTGCGGCGCAACCCGCTCGACGACGCGGGGTCGGGAGTGCGGGTCGAGCGGGCGCTCGCCGAGGTGATCCCCGCGGAGGTTCTCGCGTCGTGAACGCGGAAGCGCCGCGGACGCTATCGGAGACCTGGCGCGCCGCCGCCCGGGCCGCGGCGCTCGTGGCGATCGATCCGGTCGGCCTCGGCGGAGCGTCGCTGCGCGCGGCCGCCGGGCCCGTGCGCGACCGCTGGCTCGCCTTCCTGCGCCACCTCCTTCCCGACGGCGCACCGTTTCGGCGCACGCCGGCGGGCATCGACGACGACCGGCTGCTCGGCGGGCTCGACCTCGTCGCCACCCTGAAGTCCGGGCGGCCGGTGATCGGGCGCGGCATCCTCGCCGAGGCGGACGGCGGCATCGTCGTCATCGCCATGGCCGAGCGCCTGCCCGACGCCGTCGCCGGCCGGCTCGCCGGGGTGCTCGACGGGCGCGCCGTGCGCCTCGAGCGCGAGGGGCTCGCCGCCACGCTGGAGACGCATCTGGGCGTCGTCGCCCTCGACGAGGGCCGCGAGGAGGACGAGCACCCGCCCGACGCCCTGCTCGACCGCCTCGCCTTCCTGATCGACCTCACCGCGGTCTCCCACCGCGAGACCGCCGACCCGGGCATCGACCCGGCCGCCGTCGCGGCGGCGCGGGCGCGGCTGTCGTCGGTCGCTATCTCGGACGCCCGGCTCGAGGCCCTGTGCGGCTCCGCGGCCGCCGTCGCCATTCCCTCCCTGCGCGCGCCGCTCCTCGCGCTGAGCGCCGCGCGCGCGCTCGCGGCGCTCGACGGGCGCAGCGAGGTTTCGGACGAGGACGTCTCGGAGGCCTTCCGCCTCGTCCTCGCGCCCCGCGCCCGCGCCGCCCCGCCGGCCCCGAGCGAGGCGGACGATCCCGAGACGGCGGACGATCCGCCGCCGCCGGACGACCCGCAGGACCCGGACGAGACGCCGGACGACCCCGAGGGCGAGGTGACGGAGGAGACCGAGGAGCGTCCCCTCACGGCGGAGGAGCTGCAGAACCTCGTGCTCGAGGCCGCCAAGGCGATCCTGCCGGAGGACCTGCTCGCGCAGCTGCGCGCGGGCGTCGCCGGCCTGAAGACCGCGCGCACGCGCGGCGAGACGGGCGCACGCGCCCGGCCCGGCGTCACCGGC
>NZ_JBQTCJ010000097.1:0-10133 GCF_052380005.1 Salinarimonas sp. NSM | reverse complement strand
GCCTTCCCGGCCATCGTGCTGTTCCTGCCTGAGACCTTCCGTTAGCGGGGCTCTGGGCGGAACAAAAAGGCCGGCCATGGATTCCATGGCCGGCTTTTTTCGTTCGTGTTGCTTGGCTGGGGCGCGGCTATTGTTGGTTTCGTGCTTTCGTTCGTCCCCACAGACCCTTTACCCGAGCCCCAAAAAAAACCGCCCGGGTTGTTACCCTCGGGCGGCTTTTTCAGGCGGAATGAACGGGTCTTTCAGGCCCGCTGTTCAGCCTCGTTCACTGAACCCCGGAGTTGGATCCCGGAGTGTGGCCACCAAACTCATCACGCAGCTTGGTCTTCAGCAGTTTGCCAGTGGCGGTATGGGGCAGCTGATCAACGAAGACGATGTCTTCCGGCAGCCACCACTTGGCAACCTGGCTTTCGAGGAAGGCCATGAGGTCGTCTTTGGTGGCGTTGCTGTGGTCCTTGAGAACCACGATCAGCAGCGGGCGCTCCTGCCATTTCGGATGAGGAATGCCGATCACGGCGGCCTCGGCCACATCCGGGTGGGATGCCGCCGCGTTTTCCAGTTCGATGGAGGAAATCCACTCACCGCCGGACTTGATCACGTCCTTGGAACGGTCGACCAGCTGCACGTAGCCATCGGCATCGATGGTGGCGATGTCCCCGGTGGGGAAGAAGCCTTCAGCGTCCAGCTTGTCGCCGCCTTCCTGACGGAAGTAGCCGCTGGCGATCCAGGGGCCCTTAACGCAGAAGTGGCCGGAGCTGACCCCGTCCCAGGGCTGGCGGTTGCCTTCATCATCCACGATCTTGACTTCCACACCCCAGATGCCACGGCCGGCCTTGGTGCGCAGCTTGACCTTGTCCTCATCGCTGAGGCTGTCGTGCTTGGGCAGCAGCTTGTTGACCACGCCCAGCGGACTGGTCTCGGTCATGCCCCAGCCCTGGACCATATCAATGCCGGACTTGCGGAAGCGATCGATCATCGCAATCGGGGGGGCAGAGCCGCCGACACCGACAGCGTTGAGGTTCAGGTCTTCCAGGCTGGCACCGGGGGTTGAGTCGAGGTACTGGAACAGCATCAGCCAGACGGTGGGTACCGCCATGGAGAAGGTTACGCCCTCGTCCTTCATCAGGTTGTACACGCTGGCACCGTCCAGGTGCTGACCCGGCAGTACCATCTTGGCGCCCACCATGGGCGCGGAGTAGGGCACGCCCCAGGCGTTGGCGTGGAACATGGGCACGATCAGCAGCAGGCTGGTACGGCTGCCCAGATCAAACGCGTCCGGCGCCACCATCATCAGGGAGTGCAGAACGGTTGAGCGATGGGCGTACAGGACGCCTTTCGGGTTACCGGTGGTGCCGGAGGTATAGCACAGCGAGGACGCGGTGCGCTCGTCGAACACTGGCCACTCATAGTCACCGCTGGCGGCATCCATCAGCTCTTCGTAGCAGTATAGGTTGGGCAGGTCGATGTCCGGCATGTTCGCCCGGTCGGTCATGGCGATGAATGCCTTGACGGTTTTCAGCTCCGGTGCAAGCTGCTTCACCAGGTCCGCGAAGGTAATGTCGAAAAACAGCACCTTGTCTTCGGCGTGGTTGATGATGTAGGTCAGCTGCTCCGGGAACAGGCGCGGGTTGACCGTGTGGAGCACACCGCCGCTGCCGGAAACACCGTAATACAGCTCGTAATGGCGATAGGTGTTCCAGGCCAGAGTGCCAACACGGTCCTGGAAGTCGACACCCAGGGTTTTCAGCATGTTGGCAACCTGCTTGGAACGATCCCGCAGTTCGCGATAGTTGGTCCGGTGAATGGGACCCTCAACGGTCTTGGTCACGATCTCCTGATTCGGATGGAACGTGGCTGCGTGCTCGATCAGGGAGGAAATGAGCAGGGGCTGGTCTTGCATGAGTCCGTGCATGGTTGTCTCCGGTGTTGTTGTGTTTGTATCAGGAACAACTGCGAAGTCTCACTCAGACCAGCGTTACAGGCGTCGTCCGATTCGACGATTTGAATCGCCCGGTGGCTGTCAGCCGCGCAGCAGAAAGGCGCCGATGCGTTGATAGGTGTCCGCGCAGGCCTCCGGGACCAGGTTTTCCAGGTTCAGGTAGGCGTGGATCATATCCGGGTAATTGTGCAGCTCGCAGCCATGCCTGGCTTGCTGTAGCTGCTCTGCATAGGCGGCCCCCTCGTCATGAAGTGGACAGAATCCGGCGGTGATCACCAGTGTGCGCGGCATTGTAGCCGGCAGCGGCTGGTGCAGTGGGGAGGCTGCCCGGCGATCTTCGCCATGCTGGAAGTAGTGATCGAAGTACCACTGGATCCGCTGCGCCTCCAATAGATAGCCCTCGCCATGCTCCCGAACAGAGGGCCAGCTCATGGTGTAGTCCAGGCTGGGGTAGATCAGCACCTGGGCCTCGATGGCGTGATCAGGGTCATCGGCCAGGGCCTGACTGACCGCCGCGGCAAAGGTGGCGCCCCCGGAGTCCCCGGCCAGTGCCAGCCGGTGTAGGACCGGAATCTGGTGCTGATCCAGAATGCGCCAGATAGTCCTGGTGACCGCCAGGCAGTCCTCCAGACCGGCCGGATAGGGCGCCTCCGGCGACAGCCGGTAATCCACCGACACCACCAGCCAGCCACTGGCCTTGGCCAGTTTGCGGGCGATGGGATCGTACACCGCAACACTGCCGGCCATGTGGCCGCCACCGTGAAAGAACAGTAGTACCGGCAGCGCCTGTCCGGGCAAGGAATCTGGCGATGGATCGTAAACCCGCAACCGAAGCGAGTGGTCTCCGAGGTCGGCCTCAAGATCGCGGGTGGCCATCTCCGGCTGCTCTGTTACAAACGTCGCGGTCAGGCCGGCCAGGCTGTCCCGGACCATTTGCGGGGTTGCCTCGATACCCTGTGCCCGTTGCTGGGCCACCAGCGGATTGAGCTGGTCCAGCCAGGCCCGGAGATTCGGATGCAGGTCGCTCATGGGCGATTCACTCTTTTGGTTGCTGTTGGAGCGGGTGCGTTCAATGGGCAAATTTCACCAGGGCTTCGCCCTCGCAGATCAGCCGTCCATCGCGGCCGGTGCAGCGGGTGCTCAGGTTGACCAGGGCCTTGTCCGGCCGCAGCCGGCTGACCGTCACGGTGGCTGTCAGCGGCTCACCGGCGTCAGCGGTGGCAATAAAGGCCATCGACTGCTTCAGGTAATTGGTGCCGTGACCGGGCAGCTCTTCCCCCAGCAGGCAGGAAAACAGGCCGGCAATCAGCGGCTCCGGAACACCTGCCCACGGGTGCGTGGCGCCAAGGGTGACCAGATCGCACCAGTCGGCCACGTCTTCGGATGAAAACACACGGTCGAGCGAAGCGCGTTGTCCTTCTCTCAGCTCACTGAAGCGTGGCAGCGCGGTCATGGTCTGGCCTCCGTCAGTGCCAGTTCACAGCTGCCCTGCAGGCAGCACTCGCCGTCCGGTCGCAGGATGCGGGCAGACAAACCCAGACGGTTGCCCTGCTGGTGCTGGCGCTCCACCGTCAGGGTCAGGGCTTCATCGGCGTAGGCCGGCGCCGGAAACATCAGGCTCTGGCTGAGCAGCCGGGCGCCGGGGTAGCGCTCCTCCAGCAGCCCCCGCAAGGCACTGAACAGCAGCATGCCGTGGGACACCGTGCGCCCGAACGGGGTCTGTGCCGAAAAGCCAGGATCGGTGTGGATCGGGTTATGGTCGCCGCTGAGGCGGGCAAACCGGTCGAAATCCTCCTGCTGCAGCATGAACACCTGCTCGCAGGGTTCCGCGTCCGTATCCTCCGGCAGGTTGAAGGTCAGCTCACTCATGGCTGGCGTTCCTCATTCAGTGGTTCCAGGTCGGGTGGCAGGATTCTGGTGCGACTGGCGCAGGGTCTGTTTGGTGACCTTGCCGAGGGCGTTACGGGGCAGGGCGTCCGCCAGGGAGAAATAACGGGGTACCTTGTAGCCCGCCAGGGACTCACGGCAAAAGGCCTTCAGGGCATCGTCACTCAGCCGCTCCGCCGCTGCCGGGTTACTGGCCACAATGCAGGCTTTGCCCACTTCGCCCCAGCGTTCATCCGGCACACCGATCACCGCCACTTCGGCAATGTCCGGGTGCTCCAGCAACACCCGCTCCACTTCGGCCGGGTAGACGTTTTCACCGCCGGAAATGTACATGTCCTTCCAGCGATCAACGATGTAGTAACAGCCGTCAGTGTCACAGCGGGCAACATCGCCACTGCGGAGCCAGCCATCTTCGGTGAAGGCATCGCGGGTCGCGTCCGGCCGGTTCCAGTAACCGGGGGTGACGCCGGGGCCGCGGATCAGCAATTCTCCGGCGTCCCCCGGGGCGACATAACGACCGCCGGCGTCGACGATGCGGACTTCCGCCAGTAGCTGCGGGCGCCCGACAGAGCCAATTTTGTCGAGCACGTCGGCTTCATCCATCAGAAAAACGGTGGGGCCGGTTTCGGTCATGCCCATTCCGGTGCGGACCCGGATGCCCGCATCGGCAAAATGGCGGGCCACGGGCAGTGCCAGAGCAGCACCGCCACACCCCCAGGAGCGGACACCGGCCAGGGTCTGACCATTGAAGCCCGGGTGCTCGAGCATGGCCTGATAGACCGCCGGTACCCCGAAGAACACCGTTGCCCGCTCCGCCAGAACCGCCAGGGTCTGCTCCACGTCAAAGCCCCGCGCCACCAGCACGCAGCCGCCTGTCATGAACACTGCGGAGGAATAGAGGTTGATACCGGCCGTGTGGAACAGTGGCAGCACATTGAGCAGGGTGTCTTCGCCGGTAAGTCCCACTGCCAGGCCGATGTTCAGGTAGTTGGCCATCATCATGCGGAAGGTCTGGATCACGCCTTTGGGGCGGCCCGTGGTGCCGGAGGTGTACAGCAGGTACCAGGGAGTGTCCGGAGCCCGCTCCGGATGTGGTGACAGATCCGGTGTGACCACGGCCAGGTCGGTGTTGTAGTCACGTTCGCCGGCATCCGGTGCGTTCAGGGCGACGTTGAGGGGGCTCAGCCCGGCGGATCTGAGTGCCGTCGATTCTGCCCGGAACTCCTCACCATAGATCAGCACCGACGGCGTGCAGTCCGCCATCAGCTGTTGCAGCTCCGGCAGGGCGAGCCGCCAGTTCAGCGGAACCAGTATCAGGCCGGCCTTGGCGCAGCCAAATAGCATGACAAAGAACTCGGCCCGGCTGTGGCCCAGCCAGGCCACCCGGTCGCCGGGTTGAAGTTGCCACTTTTCCAGTGCCGCGGCGGCAAAGCGGGCCGCCCGGTCATTGAAGCCCTGGTAGTCCCAGCGCTCACCGCTGTCGAGATCTTCCAGCGCCGGGCGACGGGGTGTTATGCGGGCGCGATGGGCCAGCAGGTCGAACTGGTTCATGCCTTCCTCCCCAGAAAGGCGGCCATGCCCTGGTCCGCTTCGTCAGTGACAATCTGCTCCAGGAACTGGTGGTATTCCTGTTCCAGGGCGCCGGCCACCTGGCCGGGGTCTGGCCGGTTCAGGCGCAGGGTGCGGGCCACGCTGCCGGGCTGGCGGGCGCGAATCTGGTTGGCCAGGGTCCAGGCCCTGGCCAGCTCCTCGCCGGCGTCGGTCAGATACTGGCCAAGGCCGCTCTGGTGCGCTTCCTCAGCACCGAGGCTGCGGTTGGTCAGCTGAATGTCCAGGGCTCTGGCGCGGCCGATACGCTCGGGCAGTAAGGCGGTCCAGCCGCCGTCCGGGCTGTAGCCGACAACGGTGTACCAGGGCGCGAAGCTGGCCTTGGGACCAAGCACCACCAGGTCACAGGCCAGCACCAGGCCGATGGAGCCGCCGGTCACCAGCCCATGAACCGCGGCAATGGTGGGTACTGGCAGGTTGAGCAGGTCAATGATGGTGCGGTTCAGTTCACCCACCACGTTGGCAGCGTAGTCCCGCCGCAACGGCCGGGGCGTATCGTAGAAACCTGCGACATCGCCGCCTGTGGAAAAGGACTTGCCGGCGGCATCCACAATCAGCGCCGGTGGCTGATCTTCCCGACAGCGGGCCAGGGCTTCGCGGATGTCTGCCAGCAGTTCCGGCACCAGTGCGTTGTGGCGTTCCGGGCGGTTCAGGGTAAGGCGACCGATACCATCTTCGAGACGATAGGAGACGTGTTTCATCAGCTGCCACCCAGCGTCAGGCCATGGCGGAAAAAGTCACTCATGGTGTCGACAATGTCCTCGAAGGCGTCCTCGCCCTGACGCTGATCCCAGAGTGCGTATTTCACCCCGAGGAAGTGGGACAGGCCCATCAGGGCCCAGGCCCGGTGCTGGTTATTGCCGGGGCGGATTTCACCTTTGCGGCTGGCGTTGTCCAGCATGTCTGCATAACCCCGGGCAAAGGTTTCGTAGTACTGGTGATAAATCTCCGGGTCGGCAAACTGCGCTTCCTGCAGCACCCGGTACAGCGACGGATTCTTCATCAGATAGTCAAGAAAGGCCCGCAGGCCCCGCTCCTCGGCCTCAAGCCGGTCAGCGGCGCCGAGGATTTCCGATGCCAGATGCGCCCGTACTTTGTGGCCCATATCCAGCACCAGCTCCCGCAGGATTTCTTCCTTGCTGCTGAAATAGGTATAGAAGGTGCCCTGAGCAACACCGGCCGCACGGGTGATGTCGGTAATGCCTGCGCGGTGGAAGCCAAGGGTGCCGAAGGTGTCCTCCGCCGCCTGCAGGATTCTGGCGCGGGTGCGGGCGCCCCGGGCTGTCTTGGGCGTGCCGGGGCCAGTGCCGGAAGGGGAGATCTGGCTTGTTGTTGTCATCGGAATGTCAGCCTTGCGTCGGTCGTTCCGGATTGATTGAATACGAAACATGAATCAGTCGTCAAGTAATTTAGGCGTGGCGCTGATCCGTGTCAAGATCGGGCTGCTGGGCCATTCCTTCGGTATTAGTCTTTTAAAACAATGATTAATCATTATAGCTGAGTGCCTGATTAAAAAATTTCCGGTTTCTTTCTTGATTAAACCTGAATCAGTTGTCATATTTTATCCGAGTCAAGAACGATATGTCTCATGGTCAGGCACAAGGTCCTTCAACTGGAAACAGGGACCCGACGAGTGCTGTAAGGCCAAACAACAACAAAAGGGGACCATCAATGAAGCGCTTTATCCTGGCAACCGCCATCTCCCTGTCTGCGGCGTCACTGCACGCGGCCGACTCTATCCGTATTGCCCATGTCACCGATTTCACCGGCGGCCTGGCGCCCTATGCAGAACAGCTGCACATCGGCCTGAATCTTGGTTTTGAGTACGCCACCGAGGGCACCATGACCATTGAAGGTCGCGACCTCGAGATCATCCGCAAGGACAGCCAGCTGGATCCGGCCCGGGCCCGTGCCCTGGTTGAGGAGGCTTTCGCTGAGGACGACGCCCACATCGTGGTCGGCCCGGTGGCCTCCGGTGTGGCGCTGGCGACCCTGCCGCTGGCGGAAGAGTACGAGCGCATCATCATGCCGGAGGGTGTGGCGGACGCGATCACCGGGTCTGAATGGAACCGTTACGTCTTCCGTATCGGTCGTAACTCTTCCCAGGACGCGGTCTCCAACGCGGTCGCCCTCGGCAAGCCGGGTGTCTGTGTGTCCACCATCGCCCAGGACTATGCGTTTGGCCGCGATGGTGTTGCTGCGTATAAAGAGGCCATGGAGGCCAACGGTGGCAAGATCGTCCACGAGGAATACCTGCCGACCGACGCGACTGACTTCACGGCCGCCGCCCAGCGTCTGTTCGACTCCCTCAAGGACCGCACCGACTGCGCCGAAGGCAAGCACATCTTCGCCATCTGGGCCGGTGCTTCCAATCCGCTGGGCCGTATCCAGGACCTGAACCCGGGCCGCTTCGGCATCAGCCTGGCCACGGGTGGCAACATCCTGGCGGCACTGGTGGGCTATGCTGATTTTCCGGGCATGCAGGGCGCCGGTTTCTACTATTTCGAGTCTCCGGATAACGAGCTGAACGACTGGCTGGTCGAGAAACACTTCGAGCGCCACAACGCGGCCCCGGATTTCTTCACCGCCCAGGGCTTTGCCCAGGCCATGGCCATCACCGAGGCGATCCGCAAGAGCGGCGGTTCCACCGATACCGAAGACCTGATTGCAGCCCTGGAAGGCCTGGTGTTCCAGACTCCGAAGGGTGAGATGGAAATCCGCGCCGAAGACCATCAGGCCATGCAGGACATGTATCACTTCGAAATCGAGGTTGAGGAGCGTACCGACTGGTTCGCCAACCGTGATGTGACGGCGGGCGTGCCGAAGCTGATCCGGGTGATCGACCGCAAGGAAATGGATATCCCGGTTCGTAACTGAGTGAGAAAACCACTGGCCGCGGCTTCGGAGTTCGGAGCGCGGGCGGTGGCTTGTTTCGGGACACGCCGTAAATACATCCATGTAGGCTCGACGAAAACATCCCTGTTTTCGACGGTCCCGAAACAAGCCCCCACCCGCACTCACCTCTGGCTTCATGCCAGGCACACGGACAGTCACATCAATACCACCCCGATGAAAAGAGGGTGGTTGCAGTCACCACGCCGGAGTGCAGCATGTCATCCGAGCAACCCGTACTTGAAACCCGCGGTCTTACCATCAGCTTTGGTGGGCACATCGCGGTCAACAGCGTCTCCTGCGCGTTCCACAAGGGCACGCTGACTTCCATCGTCGGCCCTAACGGCGCCGGCAAGACCACCTGGTTCAATCTGATTTCCGGCCAGCTCAAGGCCAGTGCCGGCCAGGTGCTGTTGAAAGGCGAAGACATCACCGGCCTGGGCGCCGCAAAACGGGCCGACAAGGGACTGGGCAGGGCCTTTCAGCTGACCAACCTGTTTCCCAACCTGACAGCACTGGAAAATGTGCGCCTGGCCGTTGCCTCCCGCTACAGCATCGGTCACAACTTCTGGCAGATGGCCAGCCGCCGCACCGATCTCACCGACCGGGCCATGGCCTACCTCACTCAGGTCAATCTCGCCAAGCGGGCCGATTACCTGGTGGCAGGGCTTCCCCACGGTGATCAGCGCAAGCTGGAAGTGGCGCTGATGCTGGCGCTGAAGCCGGAGGTGTTCATGTTCGATGAGCCGACGGCGGGCATGAGCGTGGATGAAGTTCCCGTGATTCTGGACCTGATTGCCGACATCAAGCGCAACCAGGACAAAGTGGTTTTGCTGGTGGAGCACAAGATGGATGTGGTCCGCTCCCTGTCTGACCGCATTGTGGTGCTCCATAACGGCGAGCTGGTGGCGGACGGTGAACCGGCCGAGGTCATCGCGTCCCCGGTGGTGCAGGAGGCCTATCTGGGCGCCAGTCCTGCCGATCTGGCCAGCGAACAGGAGGTGAGCCATGGCTGAGCCGATTCTTACCCTCAAGGGCGTCAAGGCCGACATCGAGCAATACCACATTCTGCACGGGGTTGATCTGGTGGTGCCCCGGGGCGAGCTGACCGTGCTGCTGGGGCGCAACGGCGCCGGCAAGAGCACCACCCTGCGGACGATCATGGGGCTGACCACCCTGACCGCCGGCAGCATTCACTATCAGGGCCAGGACATCAGCCGCTGGTCCACCCCCCGTATTGCCCGCGCCGGCATTGCCTTCGTGCCGGAAAGCATGGGCATCTTCGGGCTGCTGACGGTGCGGGAAAACCTGATTCTGGCCGCGGTCAGTGGTGCCATGGATCAGAGCCGTCTGGACTGGATTTTCGATTTGTTCCCGCCCCTGAAAAAGTTCTGGGACAAACCCGCGGGCACCCTGTCCGGCGGCCAGAAACAGATGCTAGCCATTGCCCGTGCGGTGATCGAGCCCCGGGACCTGTTGCTGGTGGACGAGCCCACCAAAGGCCTGGCCCCCGCCATCATCAATGACCTTGCCGATGCGTTCGAACAGCTCAAGGCCCAGCAGGTGAGCATCCTGCTGGTGGAGCAGAACTTCAATTTCTCCCGCCGCCTCGGGCAGACCGTCGCGGTTATGAACGACGGCGCGATCGTACACGCCGGAACCATGGCCGAGCTGGCTGCCAATGAAGAGATGCAGCAGGATCTGCTTGGCCTCGGCCTGGGAGCGCACCAATGAAGGAGACCACTGCGATGCCACTACCGGAATCGGCCACCGAAGGCGAAGTACGCAAACCGCCCTTCAATCCTGT
>NZ_JBQTCJ010000096.1:0-10642 GCF_052380005.1 Salinarimonas sp. NSM | reverse complement strand
GCCCTCCCTCGTCGCGCGCCTCGCCCAGGAGCGCCCGGCGCGCCGCCGGCGGCTCGCCGCCCTGCTGTGCGAGCGGCTCGGCCTCGCGCCCGAGCGAGCCGACGGCGTTCTCGCCCAGCTCCCGGCGCGCCCCGTCGCGCTCGCCGAGGCGGCCTTCCGCTTCGCGGTGACGCTCGAGATCGCCGGGGCGCCGCGGGTGCTCGGCCGCGCCGCCTATGAGCGCATGAACGCGCGCTTCGGCGCGGACGCCGTCGCCTTCGCCCTCGCGCGGCGCGGCCTCGTGCGCGCCGCGCCCGACGCCGGCCGTGGCGAGGCCGAGGCGGAGGCCGTCGTCGCCCGCGCGCCCGATCTCCTCGTGGACACCCTCGCGGCGAGCGACCATCCGCTGGCGGGCCCTGTCGCCGCCATCCTCGCGCGCCCGCAGCCGCTCCGCGGCGCGCTCGTGGACGCGTTCGCGCGCGATCCCGGCCGGCTGGCCGTCGCCCTCGACGCCATAGAGACGGCGCGCGTGCAGGACGAGCAGCTCGTCTCTCGCGCGGCCTCCCGCCCGGCCGATCCGGCGCCTCCCGTCGAGGACGAGACCGTCGCCTTCGCGCCCGAGCCTGAGGCGGCCCCCCGCGAGGCGGCGAGCGGATGAGCGCGGGCAGCGACGTCTTCACGCCGCGCCGACGCGTGCTCGACCCCGACGAGATGCGCGCGGTCACCGAGGCCACCGCCTATCTCGGCCGCGCCCGCGATCTCCATGGAAAGCTCGAGGCGAAGACCGGGCAGGCGGTCACCGACGGGCGCGAGCAGGGCTTCCGCGAGGGCTACGCCGCCGGGCGCCGCGCCGCGCTCGAGGATTTCGCGGACGCGGTGAAGCGCGCCCGCGAGCGCCTCACCGCGTCGGACGAGGAGCTCGCCGCGATCGTGCTCGTGGCCGTCGAGCGCATGCTCGGCCCGCGCGACGAGCGCGAGCTCGCCCGCGCCTGCGTGCGCCACGCCCTCGCCGAGGCCGCAGACGACATCTGGGCCGTGCTGCGCGTCCCGGCCGAGGACCATCAGGTCTTCGTCGAGGACCTCGCCACCGTCTCCATCTCCGAGGCCTGGCCGGAGATCCGTGGTGTCGAGGCGGACCCGCTGCTGAAGCCCGGAGAGATCGTGCTCGAGACGCCCAAGGGGCGCATCCACGTCGGCCTCAAGCAGCAGCTCTCGCGCCTGAAGGCGGGTCTGCAGAACGTCGAGGGGTGAGCGGCATGGACGCGATCGCCGCCGAGACGCGCCGGCCCGACGAGATTCAATGGGAGACGCGCCTCGCGCGGTTGCGCTCGAACGTCGCCGCGGTCCGCACCCGCCGCGCCTCCGGCCGGCTCCTCGCCGTGACCGGTCCGCTCGTGCGCGCGGAGCTCCCGGGCGTCGGCGTCGGCGAGCTGTGCGAGCTGCGCGATCCGGAGAGCGGGGAACTGCGCTTCGCCGAGGTCGTCGGCCTCGACCACGCCACCGCGTGGCTCGCGCCCTACGGCGGCGCGGCGGGGCTTTCGATCCGCACCGAGGTGGTGGGCCTCGGGCGCCCGCCCACCGTCGTGTGCGGCGATCACCTGCTCGGCAGCGTCATCGACGCGCGCGGCAATTTCCTCGATTGGGGCGCGGGCGCCGAGCCGCCGCGGCCGGGTGCGGAATCCGAGCGCCGGCCCATCGCCGCGCGCGCGCCGAGCCCGATGGAGCGGCGGCCGATCTCGACGCCGCTCGGCATCGGCGTACGCGCGATCGACGCCGTGCTCACCGTGGGCGAAGGCCAGCGCATGGGCATCTTCGGCACGGCGGGCGGCGGCAAGTCGACCCTGATGTCGGAGATCGTGCAGCGCTCCTCGGCGGACGTGACGGTCGTCGCGCTCGTGGGCGAGCGCGGGCGGGAGGTCGTCGACTTCCTCGAGAAGGCGCTCACCCCCGCGAGCCGCGAGCGCACGGTGGTCGTCGTCGCGACCTCGGACCGGCCGAGCGTCGAGCGCATGCAGGCGTCGCTGACCGCGACCGCTGTGGCCGAGCACTTCCGCGACCGCGGGCTCAAGGTGCTGCTCTTCGTCGATACGGTGACGCGCCTCGCCCGCGCGCTGCGCGAGATCGGCCTGTCCGCCGGCGAGCCGCCGGGGCGGCGCGGCTTCCCGCCCTCGGTCTATTCCACGCTGCCGCTGCTGCTCGAGCGGGCGGGCCCCGCGGCGCGGGGCTCGATCACGGCGTTCTACACGGTGCTGGTGGAGGGCGACATGGCCTCCGATCCGGTGGCCGAGGAGGTCAAGAGCCTGCTCGACGGGCACATGGTGCTCTCCGACAAGCTCGCCGCGCAGAACCACTACCCGGCGATCGACATCCTCGCCAGCCGATCGCGCCTGTTCAACGACGTCACCACGCCCGAGCATCGCGAGGCGGCGGGACGGCTGCGCGAGCTCTACGCGCGCTACCAGGACCTCGAGCTGCTCATCCAGGTCGGCGAGTACAAGGAGGGCGGGGATCCGGTGGCGGACGAGGCCGTCAAGAAGATCGACGCCATCCGGCGCTTCCTGCGCCAGAAGCCCGGCGAGAACGCGCCCTTCGCCGACACGGTGCAGATCCTGCGCGCGCTCGTGGAGAGGTGAGGCCGTGCGCGACGAGATCGACCGGCTCGCGCGCCTGCGGGACCTCAGGGTGACCCAGCGGCAGAAGGATGCCGCCGTCGCGGAGGCGGCGCGCGATGCCGCGCGTGCCGAGCTGCGTCGCATCCAGGAGACGATCCGCTCGGCCCAGCGCGAGCGCACGGCGCTCGCCACGCTCGCGCCGGGCGAGATGCTCGACGCGGCGCGCATCGAGCTGCGCGGGCGGCTCGACCAGGCGCTCGACGGCCAGATCCGCGCGGCCGCGCGCAAGCAGACGATCGCGCGCCGCGGCCTCGCCGAGCGCGAGGACGCGCTCACGGCGACCAAGCAGGCGCTGCGCGCCGCCGAGCGCGCCCGCGACCAGATGGAGACGCTCGGCGCGCGCATCGCGGCGGAGGAGGTGCGGGCCGCCGAGCTCGCCGAGGAGCTCGAGGCCGACGTGCCGCGCCCGCGACGCTCCGGGCCGGCCGGGGGACGTGGGGAGGACGGCTGGTGACGGGTTTCGCGACGCTTCCGCTGCCTCTCGTCGCGGCCGCGCTGCCGCGGCTCTCGCCGGGCGAGGTGCGCATCGCGAACCTGCGCGCGCGCCGCCGCGCGCCGGCGCTCCTGCCCACCGCGCTCGGCGACGTCGCCGTCACCACTGCGGGGGACGGGCCGCTCGGCTGGGAGGGCGCCTTCGCCCATTGCGGCATCACCGTCGCCGGCCGCGCCGCCGAGGCCTGGCTGCCCTTCGATGTCGTAGACGCGGCGCTGCGCGGCGCGCACCCGGATCTCGACGTCTCCCGGCTCGGCCCGCGCGAGCGCGCGCTCGCGATCGAGGCGCTGGAGAGCGACCTCTTCGCGCGTCTCTCCGGGCGGCTGTCCGAGGTGACGCTCGTCTCGATCGGGCGCGTCGACGAGCCGCCGGCGCCGGCGCCCGATCTCCTACGCTTCTCCGTCGCGCTCCCCGGGGCGACGCCGCTCCCCGTCCTCCTGCGCTGCCATCCGGTCGAGCGCGAGCGCATCCGCCGCGCGCTGGAGCGGATGCCGATCCTGCGCGAGCCGATCCCCGGCCTCGTGCTGCCGGTGGCGTTCCGCTGCGCGCACACGACGATATCCCTGGGAGATTTCGCCACGATTACGGTCGGTAGCGGATTGCTGCTTGACGATACGACGCTCGGTTTCCAAAAAATCGTAGCGGTCACCGCCGAGCGATTCGTCCAGGCCTGCACCTGGCAGACCATCAAGCCGGTTCTCGACGGCCCGCTCCTGAAGCACGCCGGCGCCAACGCGCGCGGCTACATCGCGAGTGCCGACGTGAGCGACAAGTCCGACCCCGCGGGCGGCGCGACCGCCAGCCTGGACGAGGTCCCGATCCATCTCGTGTTCGAGCTCGGGCGCACGGAGGTCTCCGTGTCCGACCTCGAGAGCCTGACCACGGGCTACGTCTTCGACCTCAACAAGCCCCTGGGCCAGAGCGTCGACATCCTCGCCAACGGCCGGCGTATCGGCGCGGGAGAGCTGGTTCGCATCGGCGATTCCATCGGCGTGAGGGTGTCGAGGCTCGTGCGATGAGCGAGTTCATCCTCCCGTCGTACTTCTCCATCGTCATCATCTCGGCGATCTTCGCGGTCATCCCCTTCCTGGTCGTGGCCGCGACGAGCTTCGCCAAGATCTCGATCGTGCTCTTCCTGGTGCGCAATGCGCTCGGCATCCAGCAGACGCCGCCGGCGGTTCTGCTCAACACGGTCGCGCTCGTGCTGACGCTCTACATCATGGCGCCGGTCCTGCGCGACATGTACGCCGTCGTCACCGATCCGCGGCAGGACCTCGAGTCGATCGCGGGGCTCGAGGCGATGGGGCGCGAGATGATCGAGCCGCTCGTCGTCTTCCTGTCGGCGCACGCGCGCCCCGAGACGATCGACTTCTTCATCGAGACGACGACGCAGCTGTGGGCGGGCGCGGCCAACCCCGTGGCCCCGGCGCAGCGCGACGACATCCTCATCCTGCTGCCCGCCTTCCTGGTCTCGGAGCTGACCCGCGCCTTCGAGATCGGCTTCCTGCTCTACCTGCCCTTCCTCGTCATCGACTTCGTCATCTCGGTGGTGATCGTCGCGATGGGCATGTCCATGCTCTCGCCGACCGTGATCTCCACGCCGCTGAAGCTCCTGCTCTTCGTCTTCGTCGACGGCTGGACGCGGCTGATGCAGGGGCTCGTGCTCTCCTACGCGCCCATGGGTGCGACATGAGGGGCGCGGCATGAGGGAGCGCGCGCCGTGAGCTCGTCGGGCCTGCTCCAGGAGCTCTACACGGCCTTCATGGCCGGCATGCTGATCGCCGCGCCGCCGATGATCGCGGCCGCCGTCATCGGCGTCGTGCTCGCCATCGTCCAGGCGGCGGTGCAGATCCAGGACCAGTCGCTGCCGCAGCTCGTGAAGATCATCGTCATCCTGGTGGTGCTCGTCGCCTTCGGCGTGCCCTTGTCGACGCCGTTGTTCGAGCACACCCGCCGGCTCTTCGCCGCCTTCCACGTCATGACGCGGTGAGGGGAGGGGCGCATGCCGACCTCCGACGACGCCTTCCTCGCGCTGATCCAGGCGGTGATGCCGACGCTCCTCGCCTTCGCGTTCGGCTACGTGCGCATCGCCGCCGTCCTGGAGATGTTCCCGCTCTTCACCACGATCAACCTGCGCGGCTCGATGCGCGCCACCGTCGCGCTCGTGCTCGCGATCCCGCTCGTGCCCGTGATCGAGCCGCAGATCGCGCAGATGCCGGACGCCACGATCCTTCGGCTCATGCTCATCGGCGTGAAGGAGCTCGCGGTGGGCGCGACGATCGGCATCCTGCTGGCGGTGCCGTTCTGGGGCGTGCAGGCGGCGGGGGACATCATCGACTTCTCCCGCGGCGCCTCGGCGGCGAACCTCGCCGACCCGGTCAACGCCAACGAGATCTCCATCATGGGAACGGTGCTGCTCTACGCGGCGCTCGCGATCTTCGTGATCTCCGGCGGGGTCACGGCGGTGATCGACCTCGTCTACGACAGCTACGCCGCCTTCCCCGTCACCGCGTTCCTGCCCGAGCCCGGAGACGGGCTCGTCCCCGCGCTGGGGCAGATGTTCGAGAACCTGCTGCTGGTCGCCGTCATCGTGTCCGGCCCGCTGATGCTGGTGATGATCATGATCGACCTGTCGCTCGTCTTCTCCTCGCGCATCGCGCGCCAGATCCAGGCCACCGAGTTCGCGATCATCCTCAAGGGGCTCGCCACCGCGGCCTTCATCCCCCTCTACGCCGTGTTCCTGGACGAGTACCTCGTCGACGACTGGCGCGAGCTCTTGCAATTCGCACGCGATTTCCTGACCCTGGACGGCGACGGCGGGCGGTAGCATGGCAGGCAACAACGACGACGCCGAGGAGGCGACCTTCGATCCCACGCCGCAGCGGCTCAGGCAGCTGCGCGAGCAGGGGCAGGTGCCGCGCAGCCAGGAGGTGGTCGACGCGATCACCCTGCTCGCCGTTCTCGCCTGGGTCGTCTTCCAGCGCGAGGCCTACATCGAGGGCTTCTCGATCGCGCTGCGGGACCTGCCGATCTTCGCCCCGATCCCCTTCGAGGAGCGGGTCGCGCAGTCGATCGGCGTGCTGGCGGAGCTGACGCTGCGCCTCGTCGTGCCGCCCATGCTGATCGCGATCGTGGCGGCGGTGGGCGCCACCATGCTCGACGTCGGCGGCTTCGTCTTCTCGCTCCAGAGCCTGACGCCCAACTTCTCGCGCTTCAACCCGATGGAGGGGCTCAAGACCGTCTTCAGCCTGCGCAGCCTGATCGAGCTGATCAAGTCGGCGATCAAGGCCGGCATCTTCTTCGCCTGCGTGATCCTTGTCGTGCGCGGCTACGTCAACGACATGGTCTGGGCGCCGACCTGCGGGCTCGGCTGCCTGATCGACGTGTCGGCGACCACGATCCTGTGGATTCTCGTGATCGGCTGCTTCCTGGTGATCCTGTTCGCGGCGATCGACTATGCCATCCAGCGCTGGCTCTTCACCCGCGACAACCGCATGACCCTCACCGAGGTCAAGCGCGAGATGCGCGAGAATTACGGCGACCCCCACGTGCGCGGCGAGCGCAACGCGGAGCGCAAGCGCATCGCCCAGACGGCGGGGCTCACCGGCCCGAACGCCGCCAACCTCTGGATCGCGGGGCCCGACGGCGCGATTGGCATCACCTACAAGCCGGAGCGCTCCGGCGTGCCGGTCGTCGCGGCGAAGGCTGCGGGCGAGGCCGCCCGCGGCTTCCTCGCCCGCGCCCGGGAGGCGGGAATCGCCGTCACCGAAGCCCCGGACGTCTTCGGTACCCTGGTCGCACAGGGCAAGGTCGGTCAGGCGATCCCGCGCGAGACCTTCCAGCGCGTGGCGCAGCTCCTGGTGCGAGCCGGCTTCTCCGGCTGACGCCGCGTGCCGTTGCGCGATGTCAATGCGCTCCGAAGGAGGGCGTCAGATCCTCGCCGAAACGCCGCCCGTCCCGCGGGTCCCCTCCGCGGGCGGCGCTTCGGAGGGCTCTTCCATGATCAAGGACATCCTCGTCGTCCCGACCCCGCGCGCCGTCGCGGTCGGCCCCTTCGCCGCCTCCGTCGCCCACGCCTTCGGGGCGGGGGGACGAATCGCCTGCCCAGCCTTCGACATGGTGGCGCCGACCTTCGTGGTGCCGGAGATGCCCGTCGAGATCCTGGACAACGTCCGCGAGGCCGCTCGCGGCGAAGCCCGCGCGCGGGTCGAGGAGATCGCCGCTCTCCTGCGCGAGAAGGGAATCGATCCGCGCACCGAGGTGATCTCCGGCACGTTCGACGCCTGCGTGCACGAGCTCCAGCGCCGCGCACGCTACAGCGACCTCGTGATCGTCGAGCAGCCCCCGTCCGAGGGCCGGGAGGGCGAGGGGGCGCTCGCCGAGGCGCTGCTCTTCGGCTCCGGCCGGCCGATCCTGTTCGTGCCCTGGGTCCAGAAGAGCGGTCTCGGCGCCGACCACGCTCTCGTCGCCTGGGACGAGAGCCCGACGGCGGCGAGGGCGATCGGCGCGGCGATGCCGTTCCTCCAGCGTACCCGCGCGGTCGAGGTCGTCTCGGTGGAGGACGCGCGGCGCCCGCGAAGCGCCGACCCGGAGGCCTTCGCGCGCCATCTCGAGACGCATGGCGTGCGCGCCCGTGGCCGGCGCATCGCCGACGTCGGCGATGTCGCGGACACGCTGCTCTCGCACGCCGCCGACACCGGCGCGGACTACCTGGTGATGGGCGGCTACGGGCACTCGCGCCTGCGCGAGTTCGTGCTCGGCGGAGCCACCCGCCACATCCTGCAGGCGATGACGGTTCCGGTCGTGATGATGCACTGAGGCGGGAGCGGCCCGCTCCCGCCCGGCTCAGCGGGCGAGCAGGGTTGCGAGCGCCATGCCCACCGCCGCCTGGACGGGATCGATCACCGGCACGCCGAGCTCGGCCTCGAGGGGGGCGCGGTGGCGGGCCATGCCCGCGCAGCCGAGCACCAGCGCCTCCGCCCCGTCGAGGTCGCGCAGGGTGCGCCCGACCTCGACGAGGCGGGCGAAGGCGCCCGTGTCCGAGGCCGCCTGCGCCACCGTGATCTCCAGCGCGCGGTCGCCGGCGAGGCGCTCGCCGACGCCGATCTCGCGCACGGCACGCAGGTGGCGGCGGATCGAGCGGGTCTGCACCGCGATGATGCCGAACCGGTCCGCCCGCGCCAGCGCGGCGAGGATGCCGGCCTCGCGCATGCCGAAGACCGGCGCGCGCGTCGCCTCGCGGCAGACCTGCACGCCGGGATCGGAGAAGCAGGCGATCACCGTCGCCGCCGGCTTCTCGCGCGCGACGAGGCGGGCGAGCGGCAGCACGACGCTCTCGATGTCCGCCTGCGTCTCGATGTTGAAGGGACCCTCCGCCAGCGTGAGGCAGTCGATGCGCGGGCCGCCGGGCAGCGCGTAGCCGGCGAGCGCCTCGGCGAGGCCGGCGGTGACGGCCTCGTTGCTGTTGGGGTTGACCACGAGGATGCGGGCGTCGGTGCTCATCGGGGGTGTCCTTTCACGACCATCTCAGCGCGGGCCCGCGGCGCTTGTCCACGCCCGCCGATGCCGAGGCGCGGCTCGGCAGATGCGCGCGGCGCATGCGTGCGTCACAGCCGCTTGAGGAAGCCCGCGAAGCGCATCAGCCCCTCCGGCCAGGGTCCGTGACCGGACTCGCTGTTGATGTGGCCGGACTCGCCCGCGTCCGTCAGCTCCGCGCCCCAGGCGGCGGCGATCGCCTCGGCGCGGGGGAAGCTGCAATAGGGGTCGGTGCGGCTCGCGATCAGCACGCTCGCGAAGGGAAGGGGGTGCGCGGGGACGGACATCGCGCGCAGGCCCTCGGGCATGCGGCTCTCGTCCTCGAGGTCCGGCGGCGCGACGAGGTAGGCGCCGGCGACGCGCCCGACCACGTCGCCGGCGGCCGCTGCGACGACGTGCGTGCCGAAGGAATGCGCGACGAGCACGACCGGGCGCGTCGCCTGCGCGACCGCCTCGGCGAGGCGCGCCGGCCAGCACGCGAGGTCGGGCGCGGACCAGTCGTCCTGCTCGACGATCCGGGCCGTCCTGAGCTTCGCGGCCCAGCGCGCCTGCCAATGGTCCGGCCCGGAGCCGTCGAGGCCGGGGACGATGAGGATATCGCAATCTTCGGTACGCATGTGCTATCCTGTGGTGCGAGCCGCGGAGACGCGACGACGCGTCCGGGCCCGGGCCGGCGCGCGATCGTGACCTCGGCGGATCGTTGGCCTAGATGTAGGACGAACGGGCCGCGCGGCCAATCGGCGTGAAGATCAACCGGAACGAGAGCATGAGCGAGACCATCGAGACGGATGTGGTGATCGTGGGAGCGGGGCCGGTGGGCCTCTTCGCGGTCTTCGAGCTGGGGCTGCTCGACATCAAGGCCCACCTCGTCGACATCCTGCCCAAGATCGGCGGCCAATGCGCCGAGCTCTACCCCGAGAAGCCGATCTACGACATCCCGGGCTTCCCGACCGTGACCGGCCAGGGCCTCATCGACAACCTGATGAAGCAGATCGAGCCCTTCGGGCCGACCTTCCACCTCGGCGAGATGGTGGCGGGCGTGGAGACGCTCGGCACGCCCGAGGCGCCGCGCTTCCGGCTGACCACCGACGCCGAGACGATCTTCGACTGCAAGGCGATCGTCATTGCGGCCGGCGGCGGGTCGTTCCTGCCCAAGAAGCCGCCGGTGGAGAACATCGAGGCCTACGAGGGCACCGGCGTGTTCTACGCCGTGCGCAAGATCGAGGCCTTTCGCGGCAAGCGCATTCTCGTGGTCGGCGGCGGCGATTCGGCGCTCGACTGGACGGTGAACCTCCAGCCGGTGGCCGAGCGGCTCACCCTGATGCACCGCCGCGACGCCTTCCGCGCCGCGCCCGACACCGTCAACAAGATGCGCGCGCTCGTGGCGGCGGGCGAGATGGACATGCATCTGGGCCAGATCGCCGGGCTGAAGGGCTCGCCACCGAGGCTCGAGGCGGTCGTCGCCAAGCGCGACGACGGCTCGACCTTCGACATCCCCTGCGACGTGCTCCTGCCCTTCTTCGGGCTGACCATGAAGCTCGGCCCGATCGCCGATTGGGGGCTGAACCTCGAGGAGCAGCTCGTCCCGGTCGACACCGAGAAGTTCGAGACCTCGACGCCGGGCATCTTCGCGATCGGCGACATCAACACCTATCCGGGCAAGCTCAAGCTCATCCTCTCGGGCTTCCACGAGGGCGCGCTCGCGGCCCAGCGCATCCACCGCTACGTCCATCCGGACAAGCGGCTGACCTTCCAGTACACGACCTCCTCGTCGAGCCTGCAGAAGAAGCTCGGCGTCGCCGCCTGACGCCGGGACGCGCGCTCAGCCCGCGCGGCGCAGCGTCGCGCGGTAGGGGCGCTTGGGCTCGGGGGGCGGCGGCGGGTCGTCGCGGCGCGCTTTCGTTCCCGGCGCTCCGCCGCCCTGCGGGCCGCCGCGGGGCAGCGCGCTCGCGGCGGGATCGCC
>NZ_JBQTCJ010000095.1:0-10896 GCF_052380005.1 Salinarimonas sp. NSM | reverse complement strand
GGTCCCGCCGGCAGCGGGGCGCCGGCGGCCACGCCGGGCGCGGCCAGCGGCGCGCTCGCCACCGCCATCGTCGGCGCCGCGGCGGCGGGATCGACGCTGCCGGTCATCACCGGGTCCCGGCCCTGCGTGGCGAACGGGTTGCCGAAGGGATCGGCGAAGCGCATCGTGTCGGCGCTGCATGCGCCGAGCGCGCCCGCCGCCAGCGCGACGAGAGCCACCCTCGCCGCGCGGGAGGAACGACCGTGACCCTGGAGAGCCTGGGGGTAGCGCATCGACGCACCTGATACTCGAAACGACCTGATGGACCGATTAAAAGGGCATTCAGGTTAAGCAAGCGTTGCGCGCGTCACGCTCTCGTCGCGCCCACCGCCGACGCCCCTCCAGCCACCAGCGGCGCGATGCGCACGCCGGCGCCGATCCGGCGCCGCATCACGCCCTGAGCGTCCTTCTCCACGACGACGAGACGCGGGAGGCCCTCGATGCTCAGCGCCCCGACGAGGCGCCCGCCGGGCGCGAGGCGCTCGAGCAGGGTGTCGGGAAACTCGGACAGCGCGCCGTTCACCAGCATGCGCGCAAAGCGCTCGCGGTTGCGCCGCGGGGTGAGACCGTCGCCGACGCCGAGGGCGATCCGGTCCGCCACGTCGAGCTGGCCGAGCCGCAGGGCTGCAGCGTCGGCGAGGGCGCCGATCCGCTCGACGCTCTCGACCGCTCCGCCGAGCCGCGCCATCAGCGCGGCGACGTAGCCCGACCCGGTGCCGACCTCGTAGACGGCCTGGCCCTCCTCCAGGCCGAGCGCGACCAGCATCGCAGCGACCGTGGTCGGGGAGGACATCGTCTGCCCGAACGGGAGCGGCAGCGCGACGTCGGAGCGGGAGAGGTCGGCGAAGCGGGGTGGCGCGAACAGCGTGCGGGGCACGCGCTCCATGGCACCGAGCACCGCCTTGTCGCGGAAGCCCTTGGCCCGAAGCGCCAGCACGAAGGCGGCCGTCTCCACCGCCTCCGCGTCGAGCGTCGGATCGCCCTCGCTGAGCCCCTGCCGATCGACGCGCATGTACCCTCCGTCGTGTGAGGATAGAAGATCCTGGTTAACCGATCCTTCACCCTGTCGCACGCAGGACACGATGGCACCCTCACGGCCGTGTTCTCCCCGCCCGCGCGGTCCGGCTCGCTTGATTTCGCCGCGCGCGTTGCGCATCGTCACGCACGAACGGGCGGATGATCGACGAGACGGCGGAGGATCGCGGCGATGCGCAGGACGATGACGACGGCGGCGGTCGCCAAGACGGCCCTCACGACGATCGCCGCGATGACCGTCGCCGGCGCCGCGCTCGCGGCGGACTACGGCGCGCGCGGCGCCCCGGACGATCGCCTCGGCGGCTGGTACTACGGTGCGCCGCCGGCGGAGGAACGGGTGATCCCGTTCACCGGAGCTGTGCCCGCCTGTGATGCGCCGACGGTGCTCGCGACGATCTCGGCCGAGTTCAACCGGCGCGAGGCGCGCTTCTGGAACTCGGAGCTGCGGGTCGTCGGCATCGAGGGGGTGCGCAGCGTCGCCTTCAGGCCGTGGTCCGAGAGCTTCTTCCCGCGCCGCTTCTGCACGGCGACCGCCGCCGTCGCGCACGGGCCGGTCGTGCGGCACCACCGGGTGAACTACTTAATCCGCGAGGAGCTGGGCATCCTCGCCACCTCCTCGCACGATGTCGAGTGGTGCGTCATCGGGGTTGAGCGGCATCTGCACGCCGCACCCAATTGCGAGATGATGCTGCCCTGAGCGCGCGTCGCCCGTCGCGGGCGCATCGAGGCGCTTGCGGCGGGCGGTCGTCCGGTGCCATCTCGGCTCCATGAACTATCGCCACGCATTCCACGCGGGCGGCTTCTCCGACGTGATGAAGCACGCCGTCCTCGCCCGTCTCCTCGCCTACCTGGCACGCAAGGAGACGCCGTTTCGCTACATCGATACGCATGCCGGCATCGGCCTCTACGACCTCACCGCCGACGAGGCGCGCCGCACCGGCGAGGCGGATGCCGGGATCGGCTTGATGGAGGCGCCCTTCGCGGCCGACGTCGAAGAGGTGCTCGCGCCCTACCGCGCGGCGCTCGCCGCCGTGCGCGCCCGTCACGGGGAGAGCGCCTATCCCGGCTCGCCCGCGCTCGCGCGCGAGATGCTGCGGCGGCAGGACCGCGGCGTCTTCCTGGAGCTCCATCCGGAGGACTACGCGACGCTGTCGGCGCGCTACAACGCGGTGGCGAACCTCAAGACGCTCCCGCTCGACGGCTGGACGGGGCTCGGCGGCTTGATGCCGCCCAAGGAGAAGCGTGGCCTGGTGCTGATCGACCCCGCGTTCGAGGAGCCGGGGGAGTTCGACCGGCTCGCCCGCACGCTCCTCGCGTCGCAGCGCAAGTGGCCGACGGGGGTCTATGCCGGGTGGTACCCGATCAAGGATTCGCGCGAGGTGGACCGCGCGGCGGCGCGGCTCGAGGCACTCGCACGGCCGGCCCTGCGGCTCGAGCTCCACGTCGACGACGCGACCCGGATCGATCGGCTCAACGGCTGCGGCCTCTTCGTGATCAACCCGCCCTACACGCTGGAGGCCGAGGCCGGCGTGCTCCTGCCCGCGCTCGCCGCGCGGCTCGGGCGGGCGGGGAAAGGGTCGGCGCGGATCGTGCGCATCGGCGCGGCGCCCTAGGGGGCTTCCGCTGCTTGCCCATCGATGGCGCCGCGTGGGAGAGATGGTACGACGCGCAACACAGCCAAGGACGAGACCCATGATCCTGCGTACGTCGCCGGCCTCCCCGTTCGGCCGCAAGGTGAAGATCGCCGCCGCTGTTCTCGGCCTGTCCGAGCGCATCGAGATCGTGTCCGCCGACACGACCGACCCGTCGGACGACCTGCGCGTCCAGAATCCGCTCGGCAAGATCCCCGTGCTCGTGACCGAGGACGGGACGGCGCTCTACGATTCGCCCGTTATCGTCGAGTATCTCGACCACATCGCCGGCGGCGGCCGGATCATCCCCGCCGGCGCGGGGCGCTTCGACGTGCTCACGCTCCAGGCGCTGGCGGACGGGCTGATCGACGCGGCGATCATGCAGGTCTACGAGGTGCGCTTCCGGTCCGAGGAGCGACGCGAGCCGACCTGGGTGGACTACCAGGCGCAGAAGGTGACCCGCGCGCTCGCCCGCCTGGAGAGCCGCGCCGGCGTCATCGGCGACACGCTCGACGCGGGCACGATCGCGCTGGCCTGCGCGCTGGGCTATCTCGACTTCCGTTTCGAGGGCCGCTGGCGGCAGAGCCACCCCGCCCTCGTCGCCTGGCTGGACGGCTTCGCCGCCCGCGTCCCGGCGTTCGAGAAGACGCGCCCGGGCTGAGCGGGCACGCTCCCGCCCCCTCGAAGCGGGGTCGATCCGCGGAAGCGGATCACGGGCGGGGTCCCGCGGCTCGACGAACGTGCGAGAACCGAGCGGCGGGGCCGCTCGGTTCTCCGGAGGTGCGTTGACTCGGGCGCGCGGTGACTTGGGCGCGCACCCGGCCTGCGGGTGCGCGCCGCGAGCCTCACTGACGCGGCTGGGCGGCCGGGTCGGCGGGGGCGTCCGTCGCGCCGGGCGCGGGGACGCGCGTCGCGCCCGGGGTGCCGAGCGCCGGCTCGCCGGTGGCGGGCATCGAGCCGGTCGCCTCGGCCTGCGTGCGCCACTCCTCGAGCGTGGCGAACTCCGGGGCGGCCTCGAGCTGCTCGCGGGTGAAGTCCACCACGATGTGCTCGATCTCGCCGCCGCCGTTCGTCGCGAGGCCCGAGCCGCTGGCGCCGGTCATGCGACGGGCGTCGTCGTCCATACCGCCCTCGGTCTCGACCGCGGCCATGTCGGTGCGCTCGGCCTCGATCGCCGTGCCCGGCGCCGGCTGCGTCGCGGCCATGCCGGTGTCATTGCCGCCCTGCGGCACGACGGCGGTGTCGGCGTTCATGCCGGCGGCGTCCGCCTGCATGTCGGCCTCGAAGCGGACCTCGACCGCGTCGAGCGGTATCGCGACCTGCTTCTCGCCGATGCCGAGGAAGCCGCCGACACCCACGACGATGCCGCGGATGCGGCCGTCGGCGTCGACGACGACGTCCTCGACGCTGCCGAGGGACTCGTCGGCCATCGTCACGACGCTGGCGGCCATCAACTCGGAACCCATGAGCTGGTTCTCGCCCTGGCGGGCGATGAAGCCACCCTCGAGCTCGAGCGCGGAGGCGCCGGCCGTCTGCATGGCGGTGTCCCCGGGGGCGGGCTGCAGGCCGTCGAGGGTCTGCGCGGTGGCGGGAGCGGCCTGCCCGCCGGTCGCCGGCGTGCCGGTGGCCTGGCCGTTCGTCGTCTGGGCGGCGAGCGGCCCGGCCGCGAGAAGCGCGCCGAGCGCGCAGGCGGTAGCCAGATGCTTAGAGAACATGGTGTCTCTCCTGTCGAGTGCTCCACGATGTGGAAGCTCGACGCAAGCAACAACCAAGAGCCGCCGCGGTTCCGCGACGGCCGTGCGCAAAGGCGCAGACGGCCGGCCATGAGGCCAGCGGAACCATCGGAGATCGTTCAGAACGGGCTCACCGGGAAGAAGCGCAGGTAGAGCTCCGCGTAGGTTCCCCGCGCCCACAGCCGCGCCAGCGCCGCGTCGAAGGCCTCGGCGAGCTGCGTATCCCCCGGGCGGAAGACGAAGCCGATCCCCTCGCCGAAGAAGCGGCTGTCGAGGAACGGCCCGGAGACCAGCGTGCAGCACCCCTCCGACGCCCGCCCGCCGACCCAAAGCGCGAGCGCGAGCCCGTCGGCGAAGAGGAGATCGGTCTCGCCGGTGCGCAGCGCCTCCTGCGCGTCCGCCAGCGTCTGCGCCGCCACCCGGGTCGCGCCGGGCCAGAACGTCTCGACATAGGCCTCGTGCGCGGTGCCCGCGACGACGCCGACCCGCGCCGCCTCGACCGCCGCGACGTCGAAGCCCGCCGCCGCCGCGACCGGCGCGGCGAGCCGGGCGGGAAAGCGGAAGAAGGGGGCCGTCACCGCGAAGCCCTCGCGCAGGTCCGCGGTGATGCGCAGCGCGGCGGCGACCGCGTCCCCCTGCCCCGCCTCGAGCGTCGGCAGAAGCGTCTCGAACGGGCGCGCCTGGATGGTGCAGGCCACCCCCGCCTCGACGCATGCCGCCCGGGCGATCTCGACCACGAAGCCGGTCGGCACGCCGTCCGCCCCGAGGAAGTGCAGCGGCGGGAAGTCCGGGCTCGTGAGGAAGCGGATCGTGCGCCCCGCCGGCACCTCCACCGGCTCGCGCGGGGCGCGCGGGTCCCAGAAGTTGGGGATCGCCGGCTCGGGCAGCGCGCTCTCGGGGGATTGCGCCGGCGCGGGGGATTGCGCCGGCGCGGGGGATGCGAGGAGAAGAGTCGCCAGGAGAGGCGCGAGACGGGCGAAGACGCGGCCGACGAGACTAGACAAGGCTCTGGGCCCTCCGGTGAAGCGCGTACGAGCTAATGCGGGGGCGTCCGCGCCGTCAACGGGACTCGTGGCCCGGTTTCGCGGGGTTAGCAGCGGCGACGCTCTCGGCGCCCTCCAGGGCGGCGATGCGCTCCTCCAGCTTCGCGACGAACTCGGGCAAGGTCATGTGCAGCGCCGCGCAGATCATCCGCAGCTCGACGACGTCGATTCGCCGCTCGCCCCGCTCGATCTTGCTGATCTCCGGCTGCTTGAACGGCAGCGTTGCTGCGACATCCGCCTGATGGAGCCGCAAGCTCTTGCGACGCTCGACGAGAAGTCGAAGCATCGCCGCGTATTCCGCCGTATGGGTGCTCTTCTGGACCATTTCGACGGCATTTTGGATGCGATTCTCGCATAAGCGAATTCGTTATATACGATATTGATATACAGAGTCGTCGTGCGACCGGATCCTCGGATTGCTCGGTGGCGACCTATACACCGACGCGAATCACCCTCTCCCCGCACGCGTGAAGGCGTAGCGTTATGTCGTTTGCTTCGCTTAATTGCACCCACAATCAAGAGGACTTGGGACGGCGATCATGCAGGAGACGGGGAGCGCGACGCCCGGCGGCGCCGCGGACGGGCACGGCTTGCCCGGCGACATCGCGTTCCTCCTACGGTACGGCGTGCCGCGCGCGACGCTGGTGGCGGCGGCATCCGCGGCGCGGGAAAGCGCCGTGCCCGCCTGCGACGTGCTGCTCGCCCGCGGCCTCCTCGGCGAGGAGCGCTTCTATCGCGCGCTCGCGGCGGACGTGGCGGCGCCGTTCCTCGCTCGGCCGCGCCTGGGCCGGCACGCCCGCATGCCGGAGGGCCTGCTCGCCGGACATGCGCCCCTCGCGCCGGGTCCGCCCGACGGGCCGACGACCGTCTCGGCGCCCCGCGGCGCGACGGTCGGCGCGCTCGTCGCCCGGGGCCGCGCGCCGGACGGCCTCGCCATCGCCCCCCCGCGGGCGCTGCGCGAGGCGATGCTCGCGCTCCACAGCACGGCGATCGCCCGCCGTGCGGCCCACGGCCTCGCGGACCGTACGCCGCACTTCTCCTATCGCGACGGCCCGAGCCCCGGCCAGCGGCGCACCCTCGCCCTGGCCACGCTGGCGATCCTCACCGGCGCCGCGTTGCTCGACGGCGTCGTCGTCGGGCTCGGCGCCCTCGCCTGCCTGCTCTTCATCGTGCTCGCCACGATCCGTTTCGCCACCTGCCTCGAGCGCGTCGCGACGACGCCGCTTCGATCCGGCGCGCGCATCCCGGATGCGGACCTGCCGGTCTACACGATCCTCGTGCCGCTCTACGACGAGGCACGGGTCGTGCGGCGGCTGACGGAGGCGCTCGGCGCGCTCGACTACCCGGCGGAAAAGCTCGACATCAAGCTCCTGGTCGAGGTCGACGACGGCGCCACCGCTGCGGCCATCGACGCGCTCGCCCTGCCCGGCGCCTTCGAGACGATCGTCGTGCCGCCGGGCGA
Organism: Salinarimonas sp. NSM; assembly: GCF_052380005.1. NCBI lineage: Bacteria > Pseudomonadati > Pseudomonadota > Alphaproteobacteria > Hyphomicrobiales > Salinarimonadaceae > Salinarimonas > Salinarimonas sp. NSM. Next base: position 3,953 of record NZ_JBQTCJ010000095.1, on the reverse strand, counting down.
GCCGCGCACCAAGCCCCGCGCGCTCAATGCCGCTCTGCCGTCGGCGCGGGGCGCCTTCACCGTCGTCTTCGACGCGGAGGACCGACCCGAGCCCGACCAGCTGCGCCTCGCCGTCGCCGCTTTCGACCGGGAGGGGCCGGACCTCGCCTGCCTGCAGGCGCGGCTCTCGATCCACAACGCGCGGGAGAACCGGCTCGCGGCGCTCTTCGCCATCGAGTACGCCGCGCTGTTCGACGTGATCAACCCTGGTCTGATCCGGCTCGGCCTGCCGATCCCGCTGGGGGGCACGTCGAACCATTTCCGCACCGCGCCCTTGCGGGCCATCGGCGGCTGGGACGCCTGGAACGTCACCGAGGACGCCGACATCGGCCTGCGCCTCGCCGCGCTCGGCCTGCGCACGGGAGACCTGCCCTCCACCACGTGGGAGGAGGCGCCGACCCGCCTGCGCCAATGGATGAACCAGCGCACGCGCTGGATGAAAGGCTTCGTCCAGACCCTGCTCACCCACACCCGCGACCCGCGCCGGTCGATCGCCGTGCTCGGGGCGCGGCGGGTGGCGATCGTCTGGCTCGTCGTCGGCGGGACGGTCCTCTCCGCGCTGCTCTACCCGCTGACGCTCGTCGTCCTCCTGTCGCTCCTCGCGGGCGGAATCGGCGCGGCGCTGACGCCTGGGCCGCACCCGGCCTGGGTGGCGGCGGCGCTCGCACCGTTGCCGCTGCCGATGGCGATCCTGGCGACGACGACCTGCGCCTGGGGCCTCGCCACCACGGTCGCCGTCGCCGGCCTCGCACTGTACCGCCGCGGCCGGCGCGACCTGCTCGTGCTGGTGCCGCTGATGCCGCTCTACTTCTTCCTCGTCAGCATCGCCGCGTGGCGCGGCCTCCAGGACCTCGTGCGCCGCCCCTACCACTGGCACAAGACCAGCCACGGGCTGCCTCCGCCCCCGACGCTCGGCGACCGGATCGCGGCGCGGTGGCGTCGGGTGGTGCGTCGGGGGGGCGCGGGGGAGCGGGAGGAGGCGCCCGCGGAATGAGGAGCGACGGCATGAGGGGCGACGCGCGCCCCACGGCTCAGATCCGCGCCAGCAGCTCCTCCGCCGCCTCCTCCGGCGCCTTGGCCGTGTTGAGCCCCGCGACGAAGCGGCCCTCCTCGTTCATGATGTAGACGATCGCCGTGTGCTCCATCGTGTAGTCCCCCTCGTCGAGCGGGACCTTGCGGGCGAAGGCGCGATAGGCCGAGACCACCGCGTCGACCTGCTCGGGCGTGCCGGTGAGGCCGAGGATGCGGTCGTCGAAGCTCGAGACGTAGGCCTCCATGATCTCCGGCGTGTCGCGCTCGGGATCGACGGTGATGAAGAGCGCGCGCATGTCGCGGCCCGAGCGCTCCTTCACGGCGTCGAGCGTCTCGGCGATCTCGAAGAGCTTCGTCGGGCACACGTCCGGGCAATGGGTGAAGCCGAAGAAGACGAGGTGCGGCTCGCCCAGGAAGTCCGCCTGCGTCACCGGCGTTCCGAAATGGTCGACGAGGGTGAACGGCCCGCCGACGTCGGAGCTCGCGACCTCGCGCCCCTGCGGCGTGAGCGTCAGCACCGCGGCGATGCCGAGCGCGACGACCCCGAACAGGAAGGCCGCGAGCGGCAGGACGAGGCGGCGGGTGCGGTCGGTCATGACGGGGCTCTCGGGCACGGCTCTCGGGCATGTCTTCCGGGGAGTGCACCCCCGGCTCGCTCCCCGAGATAATCCCTCAGAAGCACCATGCCAATGCGGCGAGAACGACCTCGTTGAACACCGCCGGCCCCTGCGCCGCCCACATCAGGAGCCCGGCGCCCGCGAGCGCGGCCACGCCGAGCGCGACAAGGGTCGCCGCCGCGCGGCTCGGCGTCGCCGCCACCTGCGTCGCAGGCTCGCCCGATTCGCTGTCGGGCCTCGGATGGATAGCGTCGTCGATCATGCGCGCGATCCTACCGCCATCCGAACGCGTGAGCAACCGAGGATGCATCGGACGCAGAATATAGTACAACTCTCGTCGAGCCCGGATTTTTACATCTGCTAAGGAATGCAGCCCCAATGTTTCCGAGCGCCGGTTTTGTCGTAACCATGGGAGTGATTGCGACTTTTCGACAGATGACGGATTATTCCATCTCGTGGCATCTTGCGGCGATCGAGATCGAGCCGAGGCCGACGTGTCCCGTTCCCCGTCCATGAAGCAAAAGATGCTGCTGCGGCTGCGCGATATTGCGCAGACGCTCGACTCCGACCTGAGCTGGATCGATGCATCCCACCGGCGCGACTTCTTCGAACGGCTGGAAGCCGAGCGTGACGAGGCGCTCGACATCGTCCTCGCCGACCCGCCGGAGGCCGAGGACATCGCGGTGGCGCAACGCGTGCTGGATCATCTGCGCCGCGCGCCCAAGGATGCCACTCTGGCAGACGCGTTGGAGGGGTGGATGAACCAGGCCGGGATCGCGTGACGACACTGCGGGCGGCGAGACGCGCATTGCGCCGGGCGCCGCGGGCGGGCACGATGCCGTGATGCCGCTCACCGACCGCTACCATCCCGACCCGCGCCATCTCGCCCTCGGCGAGGCCTTCTACGATCCCGTCTCGCCCGCGCCGTTCCCGGCGACGGTCCTGCGCTGGCGCAACGACCGCTGGGCCTCGCGGGTCGGCCTAGACGGCCTCGACGAGGCGGAGTGGATCGCGCGGATGGCGCGCTTCTCGCCGTTGCCCGGCAACATCCCGCAGCCGCTGGCGCTGCGCTACCACGGCCACCAGTTCCAGAACTACAACCCCGAGATCGGCGACGGCCGCGGCTTCCTCTACGCGCAGATGCGCGACGCGGAGGACGGCCGGCTCCTCGACCTCGGCACCAAGGGCTCCGGGCAGACGCCGTATTCGCGCTTCGGCGACGGGCGGCTGACGCTCAAGGGCGGCGTGCGCGAGGTGCTGGCGACCGAGATGCTGGAGGCGCTCGGCGTCTACACGTCCAAGTCGTTCTCGCTGGTGGAGACCGGCGAGGCGCTCGCGCGCAACGACGAGCCCTCCCCGACCCGCTCCTCGGTGCTGGTGCGGCTGTCGCACAGCCACGTGCGCATCGGCTCGTTCCAGCGCTTCCTCTACCTGAACGAGGGCGCGCACATCGAGCGGCTGCTCGACTACTGCATCGAGACCTACTGGCCGCAGGCCGCGAGCGCCGAGAACCGGGCCGTGGCGTTCCTCGCGCTGGTCACGGACGCGGTGGCGCGCATGGCGGCGGAGTGGTTCCAGGCGGGGTTCGTGCACGGCGTGCTCAACACCGACAACACCACCATCACCGGCGAGAGCTTCGACTACGGGCCGTGGCGCTTCCTGCCGACGCTCGATACCGAGTTCACCGCCGCCTATTTCGACCAGACCGGCCTCTACGCCTTCGGCCGCCAGCCGGCCTCGCTGCACTGGAACCTGTGCCGGCTCGCCGATTGCCTGCGCCACCTCGCCCCCGACGACGCGCTCGTCTCCGCGCTCACCCCCTTCGGCGAGATCTTCGACGCCCACCTCTCCCGCCTCGCCCGCGCCCGCCTCGCGCTGGCCCCCGACGACGAGGCGAGCGAGGACGCGCCGGCGCTCGTCTTCCGCGCCATGGCGCGTACGCAGGTGCCCTTCGAGCGCGCGATGTTCGACCTCGTCGGCGGCGCCGACCCCACCCGCCTCGCCGCGAGCCCGCACGCCGAGGCCTATCGCGACCCGGAATGGGAGGAGGCGCTCGCCGCGCTGCGCGCAGCGCGCCCCCATCCGCGGCGCGACGAGGCGCTGGCGCACCCGTATTTCTCGCGGGAGGCGCCGGTGACGATGCTGATCGAGGACGTGGAGGCGGTTTGGGCGGCGATCGCGGAGGGGGATGATTGGGGGGTGTTCGCGGGGAAGGTGGGAGAGGTGGGGGAGATGCGGGGGGCTTATGGGGGGTTGTTGGAGGGG